>SLQE01000377.1 GCA_007131635.1 Bacteroidota bacterium
CCCGTAGCCCGGTAATACTCGCTGAATCCATATAATGCGAATGCCTGGGCATAGTTATGTTTCCTGGTATCGAACGGTACACCTGTATGATCCAGCATCCAGTAAACTCCGCCATGGCTCCCGTCCCAGAATTTGTTTTCACAATAGCGAAAAGCACTATCTGCTACAGAAGAATATCTGCTATCGCCGATAAGCCGATAAGCCGCGGCAAAGGTCCAAAGCATGCGCGAATTCAAAATCGCAGATTTAAGTGCGTTTTGTATCGGCTGATTCAACCGATTTACGCGACCGTAAAAACCCCCGTTCGTATTATCAACTGCATGGACCATCCAGAATTCAAGGATATGATTGCGTAATTCAATAGCGAGTTCTTTGCGCAGCTTTATCGGTACCTCAGACAAATTCATTCATTTACCTTTTTCAGTATTGCCAGATTACTTTCGATCAGACCATACCGTTGTTCAACGCAAGCGGCTGACCGAAGTGGGTCGGATGGGGTGTTGTACACATAATCCAAAAGTTTAGTAAGTGTTGACGTTACAACGTGTATTCGTGTGTCAGATGATCCGTAGTAAATATAAACGGTAGCGTCGTCATCCATTATCCATCCATTTGTAAAAACGACATTGGAAACATCACCGACGCGCTCATCTCCCCGGGGTCCGATAAAGAGTCCCGCAGGCTGTTTAATAACTTTATCGGGTTGTTGCAAATCGGTCAGAAACATATACAATACATATCGAAGTCCGGCAGCCGTGCCCCGTACACCATGCGCACAATGTAACCATCCCTTATCGGTCTTTATCGGTGGAGGTCCCTGTCCGTTTTTTACCTCTTTAATGGTATGATAAACACGGTTATCGATAATGGTTTCTTCGCGAACGACGGGATTTTCAATGTCATCACATAATGCCCAGCCGATCCCTCCTCCTTTTCCTGCCTCGATAAAATCATCCTGCGGACGTGTATAAAAAGCATACTTCCCATCTACAAACTCGGGATGAAGAACGACATTCCGTTGTTGCTTTGAGGGCGTTTGTAAATCCGGAAGCCGCTCCCAGGTGACTAAATCTTTTGTGCGGGCAATTCCTGCCTGGGCAATTGCACTCGAGGTATCGTGCGGCGGGGCAGCGGGGTCTTTCCGCTCGGTACAGAAGACTCCGTATATCCAGCCATCTTTATGGTCCGTCAGTCGTATATCGTATACATTTATATCGGGGTTTTCGGTTTCGGGCATTCGTATCGGATAATCGCGAAACCTGAAGTTATCGATTCCGTTTGGACTTTCTGCGACGGCAAAAAATGATTTTCTGTCCGCACCTTCCACGCGGGCAATGAGCGTATACATGCCGTTACATTTAATTGCACCCGGATTGAACACTGCGTTGATCCCCATCCGCTCCAAAAAATGCGGATTTGTTTCCGGATTATAATCGTACCGCCAAAAGAGGGGTGTGTGATCGGCAGTTAATACCGGATATTTATATCGAACAAATATACCGTTACCGCCGGAGATTGCCTGATTTGGCCGGGTTAATAAATCCCGGTGGGATAACTCATGTCCTGAGCGGAGCGTTGTATAAACAGGATCTATTTTAACTTCTTGCATCGGCTTAAGAGAATAATTCTGTTTCAAGGAAACTATTACTTAGGAGAAATAAATTGGGGAAGGAAGGGAATCCTTCCCCAATTCGAATATAAAGTAAGAACTTATTTGATGAACATCATTCTTTTTGCCTTCGTCATTTCACCCGCTTGTATGCGGTAAATATACAGACCGCTTGCGAGATGAGATGCATCAAAGGTAATATGATATGCACCCGGACTCTGTACTTCATTGACCAGCGTAGCAACTTCCTGTCCTAGCATGTTGTATATCTTCAGCACAACATTCTCCTGAGTGGGGATGCTATACTGAATATTCGTTGTCGGATTGAATGGATTGGGATAATTCTGAGTCAAGGAAAAACCGTACGGCACTTCATTGTGTCTGACAGAAACCGGTTCATCAACCCGGAAAAATTCGATGACATCAAGTCCCAGATTTCCGGTTACATTATCGAACAATAGTGTGTTATTACCCGCAGAAATATCCAGATCGCCGATTGAGGCAATAGAAAAATTCTCATCACTTCCTGTAAACGTGAAGTTACCGAGTAAAGTACCATTTAGGTAAACATCCGCAGTTGCCGTCTCACCTGATAGTATAATAAATCTAATCTGTGCTATATGTCGACCTCCTATTTCGAAGTACTTTGAAATTTCCACACCGCCATTTGTAATATCAACATAGCGATCACCGCTGGCGCAAATGGGTCCCGAGCATACCAGGTGTGCTCCATTGAGATCGGCCTCGGAAGCGTACATAGTCATCACCGTATCGGCGCCGGACATTAACGTGATACTTTCATACTCCAGATAGCCCCAGCTACGTCCCATTTTTATGGTGTTCGTTCCGGCAACCAGTTCTACTCCTTCGATTTTCGGTACGGCCCAGGGGTGCTCATAGCCATCCACCAGATCGGTCCCCGCCGGCAGCGGAATGGCCTCGCCATCATTGATAATTACGTCGGTCTGTCGTTCGGGATTAACCGTTTCCCACCATGAGCGTTTTTTAACAACCAGGTCGAGCGTGGCAGCCTCGTCCATGTCAAAGGTCCAGAAAGGTTCACCGCTACCTTCCACACGGGCGGCAAGCTTATATTCCATCAGAATTACTTCGGCATCCCCGGCAAGTGTACCATCTTCAAATTCTACGCTCCCGACATTGACTATTGCAGGCGGTTCACCGACAAGTCCCCGTATATCTTCTTCGATTGCTTCACGCTGGGCTTCCCATTGAGCTTTTTGATCAGGAAACCAGTTGAGGTCTCCGAGCGGGAAGCCACCGATTGATGCAGTCATATGCGTGGTATTGGTATATGACAGATCTTCCGGTAGCGGCCATTGAATCGAATAGTGGTCGTCAAGACGGCCAGGGTCCCAATACCAGAGAGGAGCTTCTTCCGCTTCAGCCCGAATAGCTATGATAAAGTCAATCATTTCCTGGAAATTATCGGCGTTGCGCACCAAATCAGGATTGGGTCCATCGAAAGTATTCTGAATGATGATATTATCATATGCATCGGCATAATTTTGCGTGCGAAGATTTACGAATGGTTGTGATCTGAGCGGGAAATCATCATTGCTTGTAGAGGCATAGAAATCCTCAAACGCCTGGTCTCGATAGTGTGAATTATTCGAAACGACGACGACGCGCTCGACATCCAATCCATAACGGGTAGGTAATTCACCGATAACAAACGAACCGGTGTACTGGTTATCCTCCTCTTCAAGCCGTATAGCAGTAAAACCTTCAGCACCTTCTCCGTGCCACCAACTATTCACGATAAGATTATTCGTGAAGAAGGAGTTTTTATGCCAGGAATGAAGGACCAAATGACGGCCGATATTTACGAATGTATTGTGGTTAATCCAAAAATCATTGGCTACCCCACCTTCCAACTGAATTGCAAATCCACCCACATTGAAGAATGTATTGTTTTCAATATGGATTTTTTTAACATCTCCCCATACAGATAAACCCCGACCTCCCCAAGGTTGGTAGGTCGAAAGTAGATTGCGGAACCGCGAATTGCGGATGTAAATCTCTGAATTATTACCATAAAACGCCAATATAGCCCATTGTGCATATTCAAATACTACGTTATCGATTATATTAATTCCATTGACAGCATTAAAACGAAGCATCTCATATGGTAAGTCTCCCAGAGTGGTTTTACCATTAATTATGAGATTTTTCAAGGTGACATCACCGCCGGCTACCAGTATTTTATCGGTTCTGCTGCCATCATCACGATGTTCGAGCTGAATCATAGGTGGGTTTTTAAATTCATCGCTCGGATCCCCAGGCTCGCCCACTATACGCAAGTGCCAGCCAAAATTTTCCAAACGTTCCGTGTTGTAGTAAAACCCCCCTTGCTCCAGTTTATATACGCGGTCCGGATTCATCCTCGTACCATCTGCAAGCGTGTCAGATACGATCGCGTTATAAAGTGAATTAATGAGCAAATTATCATCTTCATCCAGCCAGGGTACATACAACGTATCATTATCCTGTGCGTTTGCCGGACTGAAAGGTACCAAAAGAATCAATGCCATTATAAAAACGGGCAATTGTTTGTAGGAGTTTTTCATAGTTTTCTCCATATTATGTTAGCAGTGAGATTGATTAATTAAAGGTATAGCGAATACCGAGATCCATAGTTAACCCATAGTATTCTATAAAAGTGGGATACTCGCCTATGGACGATTGGTAATTTCTGTCTGCCCGGTTGTTAATATTATTCAAATTGGCGATGATTTGAATATTATAAGGCAATTTTTGTCTAATGGATAAGTCGAACCGATAATAACTTTCCGTGAAGCGATCATTTTCCGGATTTGTTGCTAATGAACGAAGAATATCGGACTGATAAAGGTACGATATCCTGGTGGAAAACCCTTTATAATCATAACCGATTGTAATGTTCGCGATTGAACTGGGTTGGTCGGGCATACGGCCAACGCGGGATGTATCAACCAATACATCCTGATTAAAAGGCGGGCGAGGTGGTCGTGGTACGATGGGTACTTGCTCCCGCCTGAATTGGGGATATTGCGTTTCCGATTCAAGAATTGTATAGTTCAGGTTTAAAACTAACCCTTTCAAGAACGATGGCAGGTACCAGAAGCTTGTTTGCCAGTCGAATTCTATTCCTCTTACTGTAGCAAGGTACGTATTATTCAGGTGGGTATTTATTCTCGGGACTCCTGTAATAGCAGGAAGATAGAGGTCGGGTAATATGGTTTGATCTTCGAGTAACGGGAAACTTACCCACCAGATAAGATCGCTCATTTCTTTGTAAAAACCGGAAATTGTAAAAAACCCGATCTTGTTCTGATATATTGAAAGTGATGCATCATAGTTAACGGATGTCGCCGTTTTGAGCTGCGAGTTAGGAGCATTTACCCAGTCTCTAAAACGACTTACATATGTGATTGGTGCATATTGACGGAAACTCGGTCTGGATAGAGTATGGGTATATGCTAAACGGAGGTTCAGCCATTCAGCGGGCTTGACTTGTAGATGGATCATCGGTAATATATGGTCATCCTGACGCACAGTATTTGTATCACGATAACCAACGGTGGTAGGTAATCCATCAGCTCCAAGCGGGCGATCTTCAGTGCCGATAACAAATTTAGCCCAATAATCGGTGTACTCACTTTCCCAGCGTACACCGGGCATGAAAGTAATATACCTCCCAAAATTAATTTCGGTCATGATGTAAGCCGCGTTATATTCTTCAAAACCATCATAATCGTTACCAAGCGACGCTTGCCCCTCGTAATTGAAATGCGGTCTCGCGACATTCGTAACACGTCGCAGATCATCAGATCTGAGAGTATATCCGAGAGGGAAATCACCGTTTAGAAAATTCGAGCGTGAGTAATTATCCTGGAAAATCTCCATCGGAAACCGGAACATTCCAACTTCCAGTCCCAATTCATTTAATTCTTGTGCAATGATGTTTCTCAACTCCTGGGCGCCACCGTAATAAATCCCCCTGCCTATTTGCTCTACATCATGATCACGCGTTAGTTTACGGTATTTATACCCTGTTTTTACATAGCCATCAATCGATAAACCGAACCTGAATGGTACTTTGAAATTAGCAATCAGCGACCGTTCGGATTCATTCGTTTGCCGGGTTTGAACATTCATGTAGTTAAAGTAGGTATTATCTATATCGTTTTTAAAAACCGGTGGAATATTCTCCGGCGCTGCAAAACGGATTTTATCAATATCAGCACCATCAAAAGCACTTTCCTCCATAAAATCCCAATAGTAATCCTCCGGGTGGTGGTTAAACGACGAAGTATAAAAAGCACCGACATCATAAGCGAACCATCTTAAATCCTGCTCGAGACTTAAACTCGTGGTAAAAATCGCAGCATCACCCTGAAACTGGTTAAATGCATATTTATGCTGAGAATCACTCATAGATAATTGGTTCTCGCGGCGATATCCCTCATTCCTTAAAAAATTATAAAATGTAGTAGACAGAATTTGACCATTGGCAAACCGATAATCTATAGTTGCATTCCCCCCCCGCCGGCTTCTCTGCAAGGAGTTCTCGCGTAAGTTCAGATGCGTTACATTGGGTGTCAATACATTGTTTCTCTGTGGATTTGGAATTAATTCGTATGATCCACTGAACTGATCGGCTGACCTGTTATAAGTATCGTAATTAAAACCTAATATTAAACCTATCCGGTTATTTAAAAAACGCTGACCGCCGCTTCCGGAGATTCTATAGTTATCATATGATTGTTGTAAGGCTGTGTATGCACCCTGAAACTGAAAGTCGGTAAATAATTTTTCCGGGGCAGTGCGTAAACGAAGATCTACCGTACCACCGACTGCGTCTGCATCTTTATCAGGTGTCAGCGCTTTGGTAACGACTATTCCGTCGAGGATCGTACTCGATATAAGGGATAAATCCACACTTCGATCCTGAGTATCAACCGATGGAACGCGTACCCCGTTTACGGTTACCGTGTTAAAACTTGGAGATAAACCACGGATTGAAATTTTGTTGGCCTCACCGCCGGAACGCTGGATTGCTATACCGGGCAGGCGTCCGATCGATTCTGCGGCGTTTACATCAGGGAGTTCCTGTATTCTGTCTGATGAGACAATGTTGGTGATCGTATTCGAGGCCCTTTGCTGGTTGATAGCATCGACTTGACCTCGTGCCTGTGCAGTAATGGTTACTTCATCAAGTGTAACTCCGATCCATTCCATTTCAACGGTCACTCTCGTTACCTCACCCACAATAACTTCGATGTGGATGTTATCTTTCCTTTGATATCCAATGTATGATATCCTTAACGTATGGAAGCCTACGGGAACCCGCAGCATGGTAAATTCACCCGATAACGTAGCCGCTGCACCGATATTGGTACCCGCTATCATCACATTTGCTCCCGGGAGTGGCTCACCTGTTGTTTTATCTACAACGGTACCGGAGATTATTCCGGTTTGAGAATATGAAGTTTGATAAACAAGAAAAATGATTAATGAAGTAATAATAAAGCGGGTAATAATCTTGAAGAAATGCATGATATCATCCCTTGTATTGTCAATGGGTTGATTATTTTCACATCAATTATAAAAAAACAATATAAATTCCCCGGCTTCCAGGGAAATCAAACACTAGATATACTGAACTGTTTCAGACACCAACGCAACATACGAATCTAATTCGATATTCATTGTATTGGGTGTTCACTAATTTTTGTATGGTATTAAACTAAACAATTTTTAAATCAAAGTGATTAATTAATAAATCGTTCATTTTTACCCAAGAGTAACTGAAATTAATTTTTAAATCAAAGTGATTAATTAATATATTGATTATTTAATAAATTAATTATAAAAAGTCAAGACCTCCTTAAAAATTTCTCAAACTTTTTGGGTGATCATTTTTTGGGGATAAAATTAAGGCCATTCATTAAGCCGGTTATACCCGGCCGGAGGAGATCCGGCGAATCAACGCCGAGTCGCGGCTATTCTTATCCAACCGGAGAGAAGTTTTTTCATCCAGGTCGAGTTCAACAAGTTCATCTGGCAACAAATGTGTGCTCGCAAAACCTCTGAAGGGACCAACTTTTTCATCGACCCTCTGTCACATATTATATGATGTATTTATTGGTTCTTTGCTTCCAATCCTTCGAATCGCACATGTAATGAATTCACGGTAATTTCAAATGTACCCGGTTCGAAAACACGCTTGCCTTTGAGTCCCGTAAATTCAAGATCGGTTTTATCAATATGAAATTTTACATCTTTATTTTCTCCGGGCTCAAGCTCGATCACCTGAAAACCTTTCAATTGCCGCACCGGTCTCGATATCTGACCATAAAGATCGGTCACATACAATTTAACTACTTCTTTACCCGTACGGCTGCCGGTATTGGTAACCTGAACCGTGACATCCAGAGTTTCACCGGGTGCGAGATTTGCTTGACTGATCTTTAAATCGGCATACTCAAATGTAGTGTACGACAACCCGTGTCCGAACTCCCACTGAGGGTTATAGGTATCGGCCTCCAGCGGTTTATGATCGTATGGTGTAAGAGCATTGGGAGCGCGGGGGTATGAGTATGGTAGTTTTGCCGAAGGGTTGACGTCTCCGTATAAGATATCGGCAATCGCGCGACCGCCCTCCATACCGGGAAGTCCGGCTATCAGCACTGCATCTACATTATCCACAAAACGTGACACGGTGCGGGGTCTGCCTTGTGCGAGAACGAGTATTACAGGCTTACCTGTTTCTATCATTGCATTCGCAAGTTGTATCTGCGCATCATCGATAGTAAGGTCATCGATATTACCTTCTGACTCGCAATACGAAGGTTCGCCTAACGTAAGAATGATCGCATCTGCTCGTTCCGTTGCAAGTACTGCCTCATCGATATCGGTTATAATACAGGTTGGGAACGAACTATAGTCTGTTTGTTCGAACACTGCTCCCTCAACATACGTAATGTGAGCTTCGCCGGCAGCCTCTTTCAACGCACCGACCATTGTTAGTGCGTCTTCCGGATAGAGCGATTCGTCATTACCCTGCCAGTTTATCGTCCATCCCCCGTTGAGCGACTGCATAAGATTTCCCGTAGGTCCGGTAACAAGAATATTCATATCGCGAGCAAGGGGAAGGACATTGTTTTCGTTCTTCGCAAGAACAATCGACTCCCCTGCCATTTTACGATTGAGTGCTTTTGCTTCTTCAGCCCCGACGATTTTCTTTAAATTCTCGTCCGGGTACGGATCGTCAAACAAACCGACGGCAAATTTAACCCGTAATATTCTTCGGACCGCGTCGTCTATTCGTTCTTCCGGTACAGAACCATCCTGTACACACTCTGCCAGATGGTCGGCAAAGCTGAAATCAAACGGTACCATACTCATATCGACACCGGCATTGATCGCCATACATACGGCATCTTTGGGTGTTTCTGCAATACGGTCCCGTTCATGGAGATTCTTGATATCATACCAATCCGTAACAAAGAATCCCTGAAATCCCCACTCTTCTTTTAATATTTCCGTAATAAAGTGATAATTAGCGTGACCGGGGATGCCGTTGACCTCCGAAGAGTTACCCATAACCGTTGCAGCCCCCGCTTTGATGCCTTCTCTGAAAATGGGCAGGTGCCAGTCATTCAATGTTCGTTCATCGAGGATTGCCGGCGTACGGTCTTTTCCGCTCCAGGGGTGACCGTACCCGATATAATGTTTAGGGCATGCGGCAACATAAATTTCATCGCCCTCCCCGCCCGACTGCAAACCAACAACATATCTTCTTCCCATTGTCGCGGCCATGTACGGGTCTTCTCCATAGGTTTCCCAGAACCTCGGCCAGAGAGGCTGCCGGCCGGTATCGAGTACCGGATTGAAATTCCATCTGATCCCCGATGCCCGCACTTCACGAGCAGTAATGCGAGCCGATGCTTCGACGTAGTCGGGATTCCATGTCGCGGCAAGGTTGATCGATTGCGGAAACAATGTGGCGCCCGTTGTGTAATTTGCACCGTGAATAGCGTCGATGCCGTACAACACGGGGATTCCAAGTCGTGAATCCCTGACCGCTGCATCCTGGATTGCCGTGATAATATCGTGCCATTGATCAACGGTGAAGGCATGAATCGGAATATTTAAAATAGATCCGATGTGGCGATCGTTAACTGCATATCGTAATTTTTCATCGTCAACGATGCCGGGCGGGATGATTTCGCCATCGCCGTCCCTTTGAGCAATGACCTGAAAAGTAATTTGCGTCATCTGACCGACTTTTTCGGCAAGGGTCATTTGAGCGATAACGAAATCTATTTTTGCTTCGGTAACTCCATCAATCGAAAAAACCTGTGCGGAAAGACAGAATGGAAATATGGTAAAGAAAAAAAGTATTGTAAAGCGGTTACATAATACGGTACTGTTCATAATAATAACTGATTTTTTGTTTTCGAATAATCTCGTTCGGGTTATGTGACAATGTATTATCGATATGTTTTCAGCGCTTCGGTTGCATCAAGCTCTTGGAGTATGCTTTGCAATCCATCGATATTCCGGATAAGTACTTCTTTTATATCTTCTCCTTCAGTATGCCCCAGAATCCCGATGGTACCATCAAACGCTGACTGCATCAGTGAGTGTATCATTTCTTTTTCATGGTCACCCTGTCCGAGGGGCACGATTTTGGGTCCATCGGATTTCATGCCGTTAATATTTACCGTCCACAGGTACGGTAACATCGCGGATAGTAACTCGGGAAAATGCCCGATATGATGATGGCCGTGATGGAAATTATACACAAGACCGATATCGCCGGAGCCGATTGACTCAATAATCCGGATTTGATTTTCCGGCTCGCCAAACCAACCGCCGTGATTATACAGTGCTATTGAACTTTCGGTTTCCGCCGCTTTTTCACGGAGCCTCTCCACAATCTGCACACCGGTTTTTAACTTGACCTCATCCGGTTTATCTTCATAAAAATTATCAGAAAAGCCGGCCCAAATAGAAGTACGTGTATTTGTTTCTGCAAGCACGTCGAAAATATAATTAATCTCTTCGGGAGTACCGTCGACGACGTGCTCATCGATCCACAACCAGACCGCGGTCAATTCAATATTGTGACTGCGGAGAAGTTCGATCTCTCCCGGAAAATCAGGCAAATGCTCCTTCCGCCAGTCGTATGCCAACCGGTTAATTCCCAGCTCAATGAGCATTTCGATCCGTTCTTCGGGTGTGCGGTTCATTGCATCAAACGGAATAATACACCATGCGACGAGGTTTTTTTTATCAAAAAGAGACATGTCCGCTTCCTTATTAATTTTCGAATCGTTACATCCGGTAAAGGGTACAGATATCATAAACGAAATCAGTACGTATAGCTTAAGGGTTTTCATAATTCTTTTGTATTCTCTTCGTTTCGTCGTTTCATCAATTCTATTGTTCACCATCATTGATACTATTTCTATCCTGTTTGTGATAAGATGAGAAGATACGTTCCGTTGAACTTAATGGCACCCGGGTTGAATACTGCGCATTCTGATCTTTTTTTCAGAATACCTCATTATACTTCTTTACGTATTCTATCACGTCATCAACCTGGCAAAATGCAATAGCCGTATATGTATCGGCAGCTCCGTAATAAATTGCTATGCGTCCGGTATCGGCATCGTACAGGTTCTGACACGGAAAAACAACGTTGGGTACAAATCCGCTTACTTCATATTGTTCCTCCGGAGTGAGCAGATAATTACCGCACCGATATTTCACTTTATCCGGCTCATCGATATCCAGGATCACGGCACCGATGCTGTATACAAAACCGTTGCACGTATTCGAGACACCGTGATAAAAGAGCAGCCACCCTTCGGTTGTCTCAATGGGTACCGGGCCTGAACCTATCTTCGTACCTTGCCACCAACCTTTACCGCCCTTCCCCATCACCCATTTGTGGTTGCCCCAATACACCAGGTCGGGACTTTCGCTTATGAATATATCACCGAAGGGCGTATGTCCGCTGTCGCTTGGACGGCTTAACAATTTGTACATACCGTTCACTTTTCGCGGAAATAGCACACCGTTACGGTTGAACGGCATGAGCGGATTTGGCAATCGCATCCAGTTTTTTAAGTCCTTTGTATACCCCATACCTATGGAAGCACCATGCATATTGTCGCACCAGATAACGTAAAAGGTATCGTCGATTTTGACAAAACGGGGATCGTAGGCGTAGCTTACCGGAAAAGGTTTGCCGTCACGGTCTACCCAGGGAATGACACGGTCATCTATTTCGAAATGAAAGCCATCCCGGCTTCGACCGAAGTGTATATTCGCCCGTCCGTTTTTATGGTCCGCCCTGAATACGCCGATGAAAGCCCCCTCGTGCGGAAGTACGGCGCTGTTATACACCCGTGCAATTGACTCGGTCGGATTCCAGCCGATAACGGGATTTTTACTGTAACGCCACACGGGTGCGGTGCTGCCTTTCGGTTTATCTTCCCAGGGGATGTTGGGGAGGGATGGTCCTAGTATTGTTTTCATGTATTTTTATTTATTTTGTTTTTGTTTTTTGTATTCTTGTTAATCGTTAATTGTTATTGGTTAATTGTTGTTGTTACTAAACGCTCCGATTAACCATTAACCAAATAACCATTAACCGATCAACCATTAACCGATTAACCATTAACCAATTAACCATTAACCAATCAACCATTAACTTTATGATTTAATCACTATCTTACATAACATTCATTCAACCAAAATAAGCCACAATCACATTCGTTTCCCTAAGTTTATCCTGATGAATAAAACTTCCCTCTATTACTTCACCGTTGATTTCAATTCTCTCTATTCCCTTTTCACGATTATCGGGATTACGCACTTCTATGTCCAATGTTTTACCTCTAAAGACCCGCTTAATTTTAAGTTGTTTCCAATCTTTCGGAATACAGGGATCGATTGTGATGCCATCATATTCCGGACGAATACCAAGTATGTATTGCAACCCTGCATAATATGCCCATGCAGCAGCACCTGTCAGCCATGGTAACCGGGATGCACCGTGACGCGGACTATGCTTTCCATGTGTCGATTGACTATACACATACGGTTCGATTTCCCGTATATCGGCTTTTGTGTTATAAGCTGCAGGAAGAGATGATTTATAATACCTAAATGCCTGTGTTCCATTACCGCGTATTGCTTCAGCCATTACTACCCATCCCTGAGTATGATTGAAGATTGCACCGTTCTCTTTCATACTCTTATTGAATAGGACTGCCCTGATGACGCTTAATTTCTCTTTCGTATACGGAGGATCGCATATCATAACGCCGTAATCGGTAGCCAGGTGTTCGTGAACAACGTCGAGAATTTTCGCCGCCCGTTCGCTATCCGCATGTCCGCTTATAACCGACCAGGTTTGCGGATTAAGCCATAGGGAACCCTCCTCGTTTTTACGGGAGCCAAACACCAATCCATCTTCACTATATGCCCTGAGATACCATGCACCGTCCCAGGTATATTCTTCGATACTTTTTCCAAGTTTCTCACGATGTTCCTTTGCCCATATACTCTCACCAGGTTTGTTTAACATGTCACAGATCCCGGCATATACTCCCAGAGCATAATAAAGTTGAAATGCCACGAACACGGTTTCTCCGTTATGTCCCAGCTCAAGACAATCATTCCAATCCGCCAGTAGACCGCATGGTAAACCACGTTTACCCGAACGTTTGAGATTGAACTCAATTGCACGTTTCATATGACCGAGAACCGTGTCTTCTCCCTTATCGGCATATGGAAGCACTTTATTATAGAAATCTACATCGCCGGTTTCTTTTACATAGGCAGGTATGGCATTAAAGAGCCACATACAGTCATCGGAACGGTAATCGGATTCATCCGGTGCTTTCATCTCACCCGGTTTATGATC
>SLQE01000228.1 GCA_007131635.1 Bacteroidota bacterium
CGTCACCGGTCAAACTTGGTGCAAGCTCCACGATAAGAAGCGAACATGGAATAATACCGACACCCGCACCCGCGACGATGGAAATACTCCGCGGATATCCGGTTGTGTTTACCGATATACCGGACGAGCTCACAACTCCGACAGGTGCTGCAATCATAAAAACATTATCGCAAGGCATACTCTCAACGGAGAAGATAACCTTCGATAAGATCGGTTATGGTTCCGGAACAAAACGATTCGAACGTTTGCCGAATTTACTGCGTGTGGGAATCGGTGAAACTGCAAGTCTCAAAACCGAAGAAGAAATCACTTTGATAGAAGCGAACATAGACGACATGAATCCGGAATTATATCCTTACGTGGTCGATAAACTCCTTGCAGCAGGTGCGCGTGATGCGTTCATTACACCGGTGATCATGAAAAAAGGAAGACCGGGCAATATGATATCCGTACTCTGTATGCCGGACGATCAGGATAAGATAATAAAAATCCTTCTTGCGGAAACCACAACACTCGGTGTTCGGTACAGCCGATTGCACAGGAAAATACTGAGTCGCGATGTAAAAACCATAGAGACGGAGTTTGGGAAAGTAACGATGAAGACCGTTGAGGTCGATGGGAGAGAATATACAAAACCGGAGTTTGAGGACTGCAAAAGGATCGCAGATAATCTCGGGATTCCGTTGATCGAGGTATATCGCAGATTGGGTAGATAATCCTTTGATTTTCCCCGCTTTCACAGTACATTATTAGTATGAAACCAACGCTCGCAAATGTATCCATTCCCCTGCCTTTTGACAGACTGTTCACGTACAGCATTCCGGACGAGCTGTCCGATCTGGCAATTCCCGGAGCACGGGTTATGGTTCCGTTTGGAAAAAAATTTAAAATCGGATATATCGTTGATTGTCCCGAATCGACTACGCTGCCCGCAATTAAACCGATCAAAGATATACTTGATCCGAAGCCCGTATTTACGGAAGAAATGCTTAAACTGTGTACCTGGATCGCCGACTACTACATGGCGCCACTGGGAGAAGTGCTTCGAAGTGCAACTCCTGCCGGTCTGATCGGTGAGAGCAAACGAACGGTGCGTTTAGAGAAAAACCCGCCACAAACCACGATCGAAGAATGGAGAAAACGATCGCCGAGGAAAGCTGCCATTATCCATAACCTGCAGCAACATAAAGAGCTAACCATAACACAACTTCAAAAGCTGACACGCTTTGAAAATATCTATGTGCCGGTCAACGAGCTTGCGAAGGAAAAATACGTCTCGGTTTTCGATAGTTTACCGAGAACACACATTAAACCGAAAACCGTGACGTTCATCCGTCTTAATACCCGTGATAACACCGGGGATGACATCCGTAATCACCTGACAAAGCTGGAGGGCAGAGCTAAAAAACAAGCTGCTATACTTGCCGCTCTTCTGGAACAACACGAGGATGCGGGACTGGAAGAGAAAGTTCTGATACAAAAAACAAAATCTTCAAAAAGTGTGCTCAAAACGTTGAATGAGAGAAATCTTATCGTCATCGAAAAACGTACCGTATCCAGAGAGGAATACGACGACACCGCACCACCCGAAGAACTCGAACTCACGCTCCATCAAAAATCGGCGTTGCAGCTCATTCAACAAGCAATTGATTCTGGAACACATCAGACTATGTTGCTGCACGGTATTACCGGAAGCGGTAAAACACAGGTGTATATTGAGGCAATTCATCACACACTCACCGCAGGTAAAACGGCAATTGTACTCGTACCCGAAATTTCCCTCACACCGCAGATCGTTCGCCGTTTCCGGGCTCATTTCGAAAACGATGTGGTCGTGTTTCACAGCCGCCTGTCAGAGGGAGAACGGTATGATGGCTGGAAACGCGCGCGCGAAGGGAAAGCGTCGATAGCCATCGGGCCGCGTTCCGCGATTTTCGCGCCCTTGAAAAATATCGGTCTGATTATTGTAGACGAGGAACACGAGGCATCCTACAAACAATTTGACAGCTCACCGAGATATAACGCCCGTGACGTAGCCGTTGTGCGTGCACATCTCAATAATTCGGTTGTACTCCTCGGCTCTGCGACACCGTCACTTGAATCGTACAATAATGCCCTTCAGAATAAATACCGGTTAATCGAATTACCCGAGCGGATCAATACCTATCCTTTACCGCATGTACATATTGTGAACATGCGTGATGAAAGGAAAGTTTTGCGAACCGATTCCCCAGGTACCATGACATCCATATCAAGGATTCTCCGCGATCATATTCGTCAGCGTATCGGGAAGAAAGAAGGCGTTATCCTTTTACAAAACCGACGCGGTTTTTCTCCGTACCTTATATGTCTGGATTGCTCGTATATCGAAGAATGCTCCGAATGCAGCGTCACTATGACGTACCATAAAATAAAAAATCACCTTCGATGTCATTATTGCGGACGTATACGCAAACCTCCCGATATGTGTCCGAAGTGCAGGGGAATTCGTCTTGTCTATCAGGGGTACGGGACGCAACGGGTTGAGGAAGAATTACAGGCTCTCTTTCCCGACGCCCGGATTGCGCGAATGGATATGGATTCGACTACCCGTAAGGGTTCACATAATAGAATACTGTCAAGGTTTGAAAGCGGTGGGTACGATATCCTCCTTGGGACACAAATGGTCGCAAAAGGACTGGACTTTGATCATGTCACGCTTGTCGGTGTCATATCCGCCGACACCCAACTTTTACTGCCGGATTTCAGATCTTCGGAACGCACGTTTCAAATCCTGACACAAGTTGCAGGGAGAGCGGGACGAAGCACGGTTGAAGGTGAAGTGATCATACAAACCAATTTCCCGGATCACTACAGCATCGGGCATGCAATGACGCACGATTTTAAATCATTTTTTGAAGAGGAAATGAAAAAAAGGGCTGAAACACACTGGCCGCCCGCAACACGATTGGCTCTGCTTGAAGCCCGCTCGACCGGAGAACAAGCCGGGGCATTATTACTCGAAAACATGTGCGAGAAACTAAACCAGACACTTCCATCCGATAGTATAGTCCTCGGCCCGTCACCGGCAGCTCTTGCCCGCGTAAAAAATTTATACCGGTTTCACCTCATTATTAAATCGTCCAAGAAAACCGATCCGACTGCCAAAATGCTTCGTGAATCGATAAGGCGGGCATTCCCCAAAAAACTACCGGGAGACGTGAAAATCATTATCGATATCGATCCGTATGGGGTTTTATAGGAAAGAAATTCCGCGGTATATATCTCAATACCGGAGTGTTTATTGGTTTTATAGCAGTCCCGGAATGATTCAGATGTCGAACAGAATATCGTCGGTCGTGTACCGTCTGTTCACAAGGTTTTCTTTCCGTTTTGCATGAAGTTTACAAATCAAAAATGTCATCGGGACTGCGAACGTCACCGCTGTTGCAATCCAGGTAATCGTTTTAGACATACTGTAATCCGCTTTATGAAGATCCTTTTTGTAATATAACTCCATCAGGTATTATCATACTGTGCCGATCGTCACAATACATAACCCGGTATATTACATAAGATACCTTAAAGTGATAAAAGTACCTATTGCACTGTTTACGTTCTTAAAACTC
>SLQE01000285.1 GCA_007131635.1 Bacteroidota bacterium
AGTGCTTTCGGAGAGCCCATCCGCTCGGATGAACCGGCGGATAATATTATTGAAGAAATACGCATAACTATGTCCCGGTAAAATTAGGAGATACTATTTTTTTCGAGCTTATAAAACAAGGATTGCATCACATCCGATTTATGACCTGTTTTTTCAGATTCAGTGCGTCTGATCTTTATTAATTCCGCCACGATGCTGACACCGATCTCTTCGGCGGTTACCGCTCCTATATCGATACCGACCGGCGCGTATACTTTTTTGAGGGATGCAACCGGTGTCCCCCGTTCCGCAAGATGTTGGTACGTCGTAAATACCTTTCGTCTGCTACCGATCATACCGATATACATTGCCGGTGTTCTTACCGCCTGTTCCAGGACAATTTCATCGTACCGGTGTCCCCGTGTCACGATAACGATATAGGTGGAAGGTTTGACCGTCACCTGGTCAAAAGCGTTTTCATACTCAACGGCGATTGTTTTTTCCGCTTCGGGGAATCGCTTCGCGTTCGCGAACATTTCGCGGTCGTCGATAACGGTTACACCGAATCCGGCCATCGCGGCCGTCCGCGACACGAATTTCGATACGTGTCCGCCGCCGAAGATCACCAGTGACGGTTTTCCCATCATCGGTTCAAGAATGAGTTCGAACGCGTCGGTTTGTAAATGCTGCGTTTCACCTTTTTGATAGACTGTCCGGACAAGTCCCTCAACATCCGCATCAATTGGTGAGACTTTCGAAATTAATCCTTTGACCGTCATCGCTTTGACATCGTACGGGAACCGTCCCTCATCATCCGGATGTCCAATTATTATTTTTTCAATTTTACTGCCGCCCTCCGTGAGAATTGTTACGAGCACGCAATCTTCTCCTTCATCGCGAAGAGTGCGGAGGTGTGTTAGCAGCGGGACCGACTCTTTCGTGACCGGTTCGATTAAAATCGTCAGCGTTCCCCCGCAGATCAGGCCCTGCTCGATACCGTCTTCGACCAACCGGTACGAGACGATCTTCGCGATATTTTCCGGATAGATGATCTTCGCGTGCTCGGCTACATCCGCTTCCATACATCCACCGCCGACGGTGCCGACCAATGATGTGCAATCATTTTTGATGAGCATTTTCGACAGCGCAGACGCCGGCGTCGAACCCGAAGTCGAAATGATAGTAGCAAGCATGACGCGGGGCTCGTGTTGGAGAGCGTCGATTGTTTCTTTAAAGATGTCAAGCATGGGAAATATGAAATAGGAAATAGGAAATACCATAAATAGGCTAAAATTAAATAATGTTAATAAATTTATCTAAATTTTTTGACAATTGATATAAATATCGAGACGAGTTCATTGGCTTCTTTATGTAGTTGATTTGTTTCTTTATCATTAGATATTTCGGATTCAATAATTAGTTCTAACCAAAATGCAGATTCGTCAGCCTCTTCTATTACAACACCAAGTTTCGCTACGAATTCTTTTTTTGATCGCGCACGATAAGCTGCACGGGTATTTGAACCGACAGACATTCCCGATCTCAACAACTGCCTTCCGATTTCGCGGGCTATGTATGTCTGCGGCAGTGATTGTACATATTTAACGATAGCAACAGAAAACAGTTTTGTCCGACTTTGCAGATTATTATCAGGATAACCGTGATTTACCATCTACCATTTCCTATTTCATATTTCCTATTTTCTATTTGGTTACATCGTCAGCGCCATCACCGATTTACATGTATGCAAACGATTTTCTGCCTCGGGGAAAACACGCGACTGCGGTCCGTCGATAACCGCGTCGGTTACTTCATAACCCCGATCGGCGGGCAGGCAATGCATATAGATCGCTTCTTTCTTTGTCAGTTTCATCTTCTCTTCATCGCATATCCAGTGTTTATATTTCTTGGATATTTCAAGTGCCTCTTCGGGGTTGTGGAAGAGTGACTCGATACCCCACGATTTCGGATACACTATATCGGCATCTTTAAACGCATCATCCATATTGTCAACGACTTCGAATTTTACACCGTTCTCCTTTGCCGCTTTTTTGGCATACTCCATTTCACTCTCCATTAATGTGTACTCGGGCGGATGTGCGAGCACGACATCCAGACCGAAGCGGGGCATCAGCGTAATCAGTCCCTGCGGAACCGACATCGGTTTGGCGTAACTTGGTGCATACGCCCATGAAACGGCGATTTTTCGACCGCGGAGACTATTGCCGAATTCCTCTCGGATTGTCATTAAATCGGCAAGAGTCTGAAACGGGTGATCGATATCGCATTGCATATTAAGAACGGGTACCTGCGCATTTTTTGCAACTTCGCGCATATATGTATTCCCCTCTCCGGGCACGAGATCATGTCGTATACCGATTGCGTGACCGTAACTCGAAAGTATGATGCCCATATCGCGGGGAGATTCGCCGTGCGCAACCTGCGATGTTTCTGCGGCAATAAAATGTGCATGCGCTCCGAGCTGCGTCGCCCCTGCCTCGAACGAATTCCGCGTGCGGGTTGATTTATCAAAGAAGAAGAGAAAAATCGTCTTATCGGGTAAGTAACGATGCGGAGTCCATTCTTTAAACCTAACTTTTAAATCTGCAGCCGTCTGCAGTGCAAGTTCGATCTCCTGATTCGACCAGTCTTTTGTTTCAATATAGTTTCGTCTCCGGACGGTGTCGGGGAGTTTTGGTAGTTTGTTTGTCATTTTTGTTCCTTATCTTTTTTCTCTTTTCTTTTATACCTTTTTAATAATTAGTTCTCTATTCTTGATTGGTTAATGGTTAATTGCAGTAATTGTTAATCGTTATTAGTTATTGGTTAATAGTTCGGAATTTCGGCGAGTCTTTAGGTACAGAACAATTAACCAATAACTAATAACCAATAACTTATTGCCAATAACCATTAACAGCACAATGAACCATTAACCGCTATTAACATAAAAAAAGGGAAACGCCGCATACCAGGCTGCCGCTTTCACGAGATGTTCAACCGGGATATGTTCATTCGCCATATGCGCGTAGTATTCGTTTCCCGGACCAAAGCCGACGCACGGTATGTTATGTAATCCCATGATCGACACACCGTTCGTACTGAAATCCCATCTGCCAATCCTCGGCTTCTCTCCCAGGACTTTTTCGAAGGTTTCTTTTCCGCTGACCAATGCTTTATGATCTTCGGGTATAAGCCATGTCGGATAGTATTTTTTCATCGGGTAGGTGAGTCCGCGCCACGACGGTACCGTATATTCAAGCACAGTCACCTTACCGCCTGCTCTTTCGACGCCCGGCAGATGTTGGAGTTCTTCGACTGCCGATTCAAGTGTATCGGTTGCGGCGAGCCGCCGGTCGATATGAATGGCGGAGGAATCTGCAACCGCACACAGCGACGGCGATGTCGACCTGATGTGTGAAATAGTGATGGTTCCTTTACCGAGGAAGGATTCGCCACCCAGACGCTCATTCAGTTTTTCGATGTCCTGAATGATCGGTGCCATTTTATAAATCGCGTTGACCCCGCGTTCCGGTGCCGATCCATGGCAGGAAATCCCGTCGGTGCTGATCTCCATCTCCATACGACCGCGTTGCCCGCGATAGAGACCGAGATTTGTCGG
>SLQE01000288.1 GCA_007131635.1 Bacteroidota bacterium
CATTTATACTTTTTTTACGGATTTTGGTAAAGTTAATAGAAATGGATTTAAAGAAAGAAATACAAAAGCGGCGAACATTTGCGATAATCAGTCATCCCGATGCCGGGAAAACTACGCTCACCGAGAAATTATTGCTCTTCGGCGGAGCTATTCAGACTGCCGGAGCGGTGAAATCCAACAAAATCAGAAAATCCGCCACATCCGATTTTATGGACATTGAGCGGCAGCGCGGGATATCGGTAGCGACGTCAGTTATGACATTTGAGTATAATGATCTGATCATCAATATTCTTGATACGCCCGGTCACAAAGATTTTGCCGAAGACACATATCGCACGCTGACAGCCGTTGATAGTGTCATTCTGGTCGTCGACTCGGTGAAAGGGGTTGAGGAGCAAACCGGGAAACTGATGGAGGTTTGCCGGATGCGTAAAACCCCCGTTATTATATTTATCAATAAACTTGACCGGGAGGGTTTGCGTCCGTTTGAGCTGATGGATGAACTCGAGAAGAAACTTGCTATCCGTGTACGTCCGCTGACCTGGCCTATCGGGATGGGAATGGGTTTGAAAGGTGTTTACAATTTAGTTGAACAAAATCTCTACTTATTCAAACCGGCAAAGACGTCAGTCGAAGAGAACAGAGTATTGGTCAGCGATATCTATGATACGGTCCTCGACGACCGGCTCGGAAGTGCCGTGTCTCAGCTCCGCGACGATATAGAACTTATCGAAGGTGTGTATGATCCTTTTGATGTCGCCGATTACCTGAACGCGAGCGTGGCACCCGTATTCTTCGGCAGTGCGCTCAATAATTTCGGTGTCCGCGAGCTGCTCGAAACCTTCGTAAACATTGCGCCGCTGCCCAAAGAACGGGATACCAATCAGCGAACCGTACAACCGGACGAAGATGCATTCAGCGGCTTCATCTTTAAAATTCATGCCAATCTCGATCCACGGCATCGTGATCGGATTGCTTTCCTCCGGGTTTGCTCGGGAAAATTTGAAAAAGAAAAATACTTCAACCACGTACGATCGGGGAAGAAGCTCCGTTTTAACAATCCGTATAATTTTATGGCACGACGGAAAACCAGTATCGACGAAGCGTATCCCGGAGATGTTATCGGATTGTATGACCGGAATAACTTTAAGATAGGCGATACGCTGACCGAGGGCGAGATGTTTACCTTCAGAGGTATCGCGAGCTTTTCACCGGAGATATTTAAAGAACTCATTACAACCGATCCGATGCGTTCCAAACAGCTTGACAAGGGGATCGAACAACTCACCGATGAAGGACTCGCACAACTTTTCACACAGCAGGACGGCCGGCGAAAGATCGTGGGGACGGTCGGTGATCTGCAGTTCGATGTCATTCAGTATCGCCTCGAACACGAATACGGTGCCTCATGCCGGTTCCAGCCAATGCACTATGCGAAGGCATGCTGGATCACATCCGGGAAGCCGGGGAAACTCGATGCGTTCATCCGGGCAAAATCGCGGCACATCGCATACGACAAAGATCATAATCCCGTATTCTTTGCAGAATCTCAATGGCTGTTACAATCGGCAATAGAAAACTTCCCGGATGTCGAATTCCACTTTACGTCCGAATTTAAAACAGATTCTTCATTTAACGATCACGGGCGTAAAGCTGTATGACCGATGAACAACGCAAAGAATTCATTCCTCCCGTTGTATAAAAGGTGTCCGCTCTTGATTGATGCGGGGAGCAAAGATGGATAAACAATGTTGTCGTCTCTGTCGTGAGCAGCGACAGATCCAGTGTATTGATGGATCCGATAACAGAACATTTTTTTTGTGCGAACGTTGTTTGTTAATATATGTTCACAGCGATCATTTTTTAACGATGAAAGAAGAGCGAAAAAGATACGAAACACATAATAACAGTATTCGGAACGAAGGCTATGTCGCTTTTCTCAACCGGATAATACAACCGATGCTGCACTATATCCGACCCGGTATGCACGGAATCGATTACGGATGCGGCCCGGGCCCGACACTTTCAAAACTCCTTGAAAGGGAGGGTATAACGTGTACCGATTACGACCCGATTTTTTATCCGGCACCAATACGGTCTGCTTTCGACTTTATATTTTCAACCGAGACATTTGAACACTTTTTTTCCCCGCGCGATGAACTCATAAAACTTTCCGCGGTACTGAAACCGGGCGGCTACCTTGCAGTCATGACCGAATGCTGGACTTCAACCGAACAGGTTGCCACGTGGTACTATACCCGTGATCCGACCCACGTTTCTTTTTATCATGAACGTACATTAACTTATATCTGTGATGCATTCGGATTTAAACTAATACATACCGATAATCAAAGAGTTTTTATTCTGAAAAAGAAGTGAAGGTTGCCGATGTGTACGGAACACGTTATATTGAAGGTATCTGAAGTATAGATGTATATCTGTTTGCCGGGTACGGCATGGTAATCCGTAACTATTTGGTTTACCGTAGATACCGGATTGAATTTTACAGAAAAAATCTTATGTATGTCCTCACAAAAATAAAAAGTATACTGTCATGTCTCTTCTGAAAAACGGAACCGGTCTCTACGTGGATCTGTATGAACTTACGATGGCACAGGGGCATTTTTTAAACGGTAAAAAAGATATACCCACCACGTTCGATTATTTTTTCCGCAATATCCCCTTCGGCGGAGGGTTTGTTATATTCGCCGGTCTTATGGATTTACTGGAAATGCTGGAACAACATCACTTCGGCGATGAGGACTGTGCTTATCTCGAATCGATAGGATTCCGTAAAGAATTCACACAATATCTTCACAGCTTTCGCCAACGTCTGACGATGTATGCTCCGCGTGAAGGAGAGATCGTTTTTCCGAACGAACCCATAATTCGGGTCGAGGGAAACATAATAGAAGCCCAGATTATTGAAACGATCCTGTTGAATATAATTAATTTTGAATCTCTGATCGCAACGAAAGCTGCACGCGTGCGTTATGCCGCGGGCGATAAAGACGTGGCGGAATTCGGACTCAGGCGCGCGCAGGGACTTGCGGGTATCCATGCAAGCAGGGCCGCAATCATCGGCGGGGTCAATACTACCTCGAACGTCCTGAGTGCCAAACTCTTCGGACTTAAACCGACGGGTACACAGGCCCATTCATGGATACAGGCATACGGTGATGAGCTGGAGGCATTTCGTCAATTCGCGAAGGTATTTCCCGACAAGTGTATTCTATTGGTAGACACATATAATACGCTTGAAAGCGGAATACCGAACGCGATCACCGTTGCAAAAGAAATGGAATCGCGGGGGGAACGGTTAAAAGCAATTCGTCTTGACAGCGGCGACCTTGCATATCTGAGCAAGCGTGCACGCGTCATGCTTGATGATGCGGGATTACAGTATGTAAAAATTATTGCATCGAATCAGCTCGACGAATATATCATACGGAGCCTTGACTCTCAGGAAGCGCCGATCGACGGATACGGTATCGGCACCCGCCTGATTACCGGCAAAGATGAATCGGCACTTGATGGTGTATATAAAATTTCAATGATCAATAATGAACCGTTAATGAAAATTTCGGATAATATCG
>SLQE01000319.1 GCA_007131635.1 Bacteroidota bacterium
CTGGAACATTTGTTAAGTGAACTTGTTATCGGACACAGTTATGTCGGCGGCGGAGATTCCCCGTCCGCCGAATCGGTTAATGTCGGATTACTCGGCGCGGACTATACAATAGAAAACGGATTCTACCGGATCACAAAAATATACACCGGAGAGAACTGGAATCCCGAACTCCGGGCACCGTTAACCGAGCCCGGACGGAATGTTCTAACCGGTGAATATATTCTCGCGGTGAACGGTACGGAATTGCGCGCACCGACAAATATATATAGCTTGTTCCAGGGGACCGCTAACCGGCAGACGGTTATCCAAGTAAACGATCGTCCGACGATGAGCGGGGCACGTCAGGTAACGGTTGTCCCCGTCGCAAGCGAATGGGGGCTGCGCCAGCGTGAGTGGATTGAATCTAACCGCCGTAAGGTAGATGAATTGTCGGACGGAAAGCTGGCTTATATCTATCTGCCGAATACCGGCGGTGGGGGGTATTCATATTTCAACCGGTACTTTTTCGCGCAGATGGACAGACAGGGAGCGGTGATCGATGAACGGTTTAACGGCGGAGGCTCGGCTGCCGATTATATCGTCGATCTGCTCGACCGTCCGGTGTTGAACTACTGGCATACCCGCGACGGGGAAGATTTCAAAACACCCCTCGCGGCTATGGACGGACCCAAAGTGATGATCATTAATGAACATGCCGGATCGGGCGGCGATGCGCTGCCGTATTATTTCCGGAAACGCGGTATCGGTCCGCTGATCGGTACGACAACCTGGGGCGGACTTGTCGGAGTGTACGATTATCCGCCGTTAATCGACGGCGGCTTTGTTACCGCACCGCGCGTTGCCTTCTATAATGTGGACGGAGAGTGGGAAGTTGAGAATGAGGGGGTGGAACCCGATATCGAAGTATTACAGCTGCCCGCTAAGATGATAGACGGCGGCGATCCGCAGCTTGAGCGGGCAATCGAAGAAACACTTAAAATGCTCGAAAGAAATCCGCCACCGCAGGTCGATACACCGGAATTCCCGGTGCGGGTTAAGTAAACATGCGCCAACTTCTCTACATCTTCGATCCCCTCTGTGGTTGGTGTTACGGTTTCAGCCCGGTCGTTAAGAAGATCAATCAACATTATGCCGGTCATTTCGATATATCGGTACTGTGCGGCGGACTCGCTATCGGTGATAATGCGCTTCCCGTGCGGAAGGTTGCCGGCTATATCTCCGGTGCTCTCGGTCAGGTTGAGCGCACGACGGGTGTACGATTTGGTGACGGATTTGTAAACGGTATCCTTCGTGATGAAAACTATATCTATAATTCCGAACCACCCTGTATTGCGCTGACCGTCGTCAAAGAGCTTGCACCCGAACACATTGTATCCTTTGCGCATGATGTGCAGACAGCGTTCTTTTATGACGGGAAAAATCTGAACGACGCGGAGACTTATATTCACCTGCTCGAACCGTATGGTATCGACAGCGATGTATTCCTGAAAAAATATTTCCGTGACGAGTATAAAAATAAAACGTATATCGAGTTCGATTACTGCCGTGACATAGGCGTCAGAGGTTATCCTGCCCTTGTGCTAAATGAAGATGGCGAACACCGGATACTCGTCCGCGGATATCAGACGTATGAAAACATATCCGCACTACTTGACAATACTATCAATAAGAAAAACAATGAATAGAAGTATACTCTTTGTAATCGCGTTCATCCTGTTTCTTCACGGCTGTACAACGGATGTCCCTCAAACCGGTATACAGGAAGTACGCGGTGTCTGGATAACAAACGTCGACAGTGAGATACTGTTCGATCAGCAGTCGATCGAAGATGGTGTCGCGTTTCTTGCCGAACGCGGTTTTAATATCATCTTTCCGGTTGTATGGAATAAAGGATACACGCTTTACCCGAGCGATGTGATGGTATCGTATTTCGGAGAGGAATTCCGGATCGACCCGCTGTTCGCCGAACAGGGACGCGACCCGCTGCGTGAAATAATTGCCGCCGCCCGGAAGCACAATATCGATGTTATGCCCTGGTTTGAATTCGGATTTGCGGCGTCCTATCGCGACAACGGCGGGCATATCATTGCCGCTTATCCTCACTGGGCGGCGAGAGACAACGCCGGAGCATTGCTTGAAAAAAACGGCTTCGAATGGATGAACGCGTTCCATCACGAAGTGCAGGATTTCATGCTCGCGCTCATCCGGGAAGTATGCGAGAACTACGATATCGACGGAGTCCAGGGAGATGACCGCCTGCCCGCACTTCCGTCCGAAGGCGGCTACAGTGAGTATACACGCGAGCTCTATTATAACGAGGCCGGTACGTATCCTCCAAACGACTCACGCGAACCGGAGTGGCTGCAATGGAAAGCCGATAAATTGACCGGATTCGGCGGCAGACTTTATAAAATGGTTAAAGAAATCGACCCCGGCCTTATCGTCTCTATGTCGCCGAGCATTTATCCCTGGGCGAAGGAAGAGTACCTCCAGGACTGGCCGGAATGGATCAGACGCGGTCAGGTCGATATTATCCATCCGCAATGTTACCGGTACGATATCGACAGTTACAAACAAACTGTCGTGGACGTTGCCTGGTATGCCGGTCTCGAAACACGAAACGGTGAACGGTACATCGACACCGATCCGATAGTCGTCGCACCGGGAGTATTGATAAAGGTCGGTGACAGATACAACGGACCGGAGTATGTAAAGGAAGCGGTGCGGTTTAACCGTCGGCATGGAATGCAGGGAGAAGTGTACTTTTTTTACGAAGGACTCGATGAAAAAAACGATCATCTCGCGGATACGCTGTATCACTATTTCTATAATCAACCCGCATTGCTGCCGTATTAAATGAATAATAAAATCAATTACGTACATATATATACGTGTCAGATGGCAGATTTGATCATCATTATTGAAAGCAAATGACCTCTGAAATTTTCAATCAATTTCTCCGCGAACTTCATACTATCTATAACGGACTGGATTCTTCAGAAAAAGAAACCAAACGCCATATACTATCCGTACGCAATACGCTTTCCTCTCTGATTGAGATACCACTACCGGCCACCGATAAAAAACCGGAATTAAAACCCGTATGCCGTTACCTCGAAAGAGCAATAAACACCGGTAGAACCGGACCTTTTTCCACTCTGTGTGAAACACTTATACAAGTGTCGCCGTATCTTGGCTGGGAATATGGGTATGAAACCATACCGGATCATTTATACGATTCATACGCGTATACGGAAATAGCAGGTCCGAAAGGCAGTGTGTATTCCGAAAATATAGCATCCGGTTTGGTTTTGCTTGCACCCGGTTGTCACTACCCGGAACATTCGCATCCGGATATTGAAGAATCATATCTCTGTGTGAGCGGCAGCGTAACGCAGAATAACAACGATGTAGTGACCGCGGGAGACATTCTCTATAATCCTCCCGGTTATCTCCATTCGTTGAGCGTCGATGCAGCCGGTGCGTGTTTACTGGCATATAGCTGGAATGCACCGGCGGAAATATTACGGAATAATTCGATGAAATTCGATTAGGACAAGATCCGAATCCGCAATCAAATCTGTACCC
>SLQE01000236.1 GCA_007131635.1 Bacteroidota bacterium
AGCCCTCTATTTCATATTCACCGTCTGCCGTCAGGACAGTTTTTGCGGTCATTTCATTTCGTGTGAGCGTACCGGTTTTATCCGAACATATAACGCTTACCGAGCCGAGCGTTTCAACCGATGGTAAGCGCCGGATGATCGCATTTCGCTTTGCCATACGCTGCACGCCGAAAGCGAGCGTAATGGTCATGATCGCCGGTAGACCTTCCGGTATCGATGCTACGATAACACCGATCGTTGCGAGGAACAGTTCGGCAAGTTCATAGTCTCTGAAAAAATAACCAAAGGCAAAGAAGGTACCGGCAAAGATTAAAATAAAGAGCGACAGCTTCAGAGCAAATGAATCGATTTTCTGAAGGAGGGGAGTTGTGATTTCCTCGACATCGGAGATCATCTCGTTGATTTTACCGAGCTCGGTTTTGGCACCGGTTGTCACCACAACACCGGTAGCTGTACCGTATGTAACCATTGTACCGGAATATGCCATGCTTTTGCGGTCGCCGATAACGGCATTTTCTTCAACCGGCTCGGGTGTTTTATTGACATCGGTCGATTCACCGGTCAGCGGCGATTCCTCGATCCGTAAGTTTTTTGCCTGAATGACGCGAAGATCGGCAGGCACCTTATCTCCGGACCTTAACAGGACTATATCGCCCGGGACGAGTTGTTCGGCCTCAATTTTTTGTTTCTTTCCACCCCTCAGTACGGATGCTTCGAGCGACAGCATCTTCCGAATACCCTCCAGTGCTTTTTCTGCTTTCCCTTCCTGTATATAACCAACCGTCGCATTCACAATAACAACAGCGAGTATCACAAACGTGTCGATCCAGTGTTCCATCAATGCGGTAACACCGGCAGCGGCAATTAACACATAGATCAACACATTATGGAAATGAAGCAAAAAGCGTATTAATGCACTTTGCTTTTTCTTTTCGGGAAGTTTATTTTCACCGTATTCTTTTAATCGACTCTTAACCTCATCTTCACCGAGTCCGTCATCGGCAACTGTTTTAAGTTCTTTGAGTACGGATTCAGCTTCAATACTGTGCCATTTTTTGTCGCTTACATTTTGTTTGTCCGTCATCCTGTACACTCTCTTATATTATTGGTTTCTCATCAGAGACAAGTTATTCATTGATAGATTTTTGATGTCATATTTCTTTAAAATATACTACTTTTCGTATTATTTATCTAATCCTGCCTATACAGGGAACAAACCAAGGATCAATACCGATGCAGAACATATATCCATTGTTTGAAGGTATTGATAATAATGATATATTACAGGGACCATATCCTATGTATTGAAAAGCATTTCTTTGATCTATTTGAGGAAACATTATGACTAAATTAAAAGGAAATAAAAAAATCGGGCTTGCTCTCGGCGGCGGCGTTGTTCTGGGCGCCGCACATATCGGTGTTTTAAAAGCACTTGATGAATTAAAAATAAAGGTCAGCTACCTTGCGGGGACAAGTATCGGATCGCTGATAGCAGCTCTTTTTGCATTCGGTAAATCGTGGGAGGAGATAAAAGAAATCGCACGGGAACTGAAATGGCTTGACATTTCCCGCGTTTCTTTGTCAAAGTACGGATTGCTTTCAAATGACACCATCGGGAATATCATAAACGACAGCATCGGTAGCGTCAGCTTCAACGACGCACAGATTCCTCTGGCAGTCATCGCGACGGATATAGTGAGCGGAGAAAAAGTCGTCATTTCCGAAGGAAGCATTGCCGAAGCAGTTATGGCGAGCACCTGCATCCCGGGTATATTCAATCCGGTAGAAATAAACGATACCATGCTTGTCGACGGCGGTATTGTTGAAAATGTCCCGACAACAACGGTGGAGGAGATGGGAGCGGAATATGTCATCGGCGTCGATTTAAATTCAAAGCTCGATAACAAAAAACCGGAAAATATTATCGAAATATTACTGAAAGCGTTTGACTATGCACTTCACAGTGCAACGAAATTACAAACAAAAGAAGCACATTTTATTATTACACCCGATTTGGGTTCATATAACGCTATCGATCTTGACCAGATACCCGACCTGATCGATAAAGGGTATGAAGACGCAATGGATCAACTCAGGGAAATTGTATAAAAAGTTTTGCATCATGGTGAAAATGTCGACGGACCTCTGAATACTGCATTCGCAAACAGGAGGAACGTTCCGTGGGCAAATCCTCTGAAATTCGGATCATTACTGAACGCGATCACATTTCCTCTGCCATACCGCCGGTGCATAAGATATGCCTTGTGCGGAAGTAGTTCCTTCGTTTGTTCATAAACGAACCCGCTAACCAGAAGTTGATCCCGACCCGCAAATAACCCCACGTTTCTTCCTTTATCCAATGTTAGCGGTGTGTATATTTCATTACCCATAATCAATGCATCCACAGCATTTTTATATCCGTATGCGAGCCAGTGTTCGGTATCCAGGTTCACCCTCAGAATCGCACCGGATACTCTGTCGGGAAGTTCGCTTTCGGGAAGTATCGCAATTGCCGGATCGAACTCATCATCCGGCATAAGCGGCGGAGGCGGACGGTATTCCCGTTTTGTCGACAATAATCCGATATCATCGCCTGTTAACCACAATGTTGCATTATCGATTGTGATAATAGTACCACCCCGCTCAATCCATTGTTTTATACGATCAATACCGTTATTCCCGAGAAATGTCGAATAGCTTATACCTGAGTAACCCGGAAAGACAATAACATTATACCGGTCGAGATCGGCATTCCTCAATGAAAGCGTGCGAATAACAGTGACGGGGTATTCGGTAAGCTGTTCAATTGCAAAGCGGGTGTTTCCGGCAGAGAGTTGATTCGTGGGAAGATCCCACACGAGTGCGATACGAGGCTTTTCCAGATAGCGTACATTCGTACTACCCAAATTCACACCCTCTTCTATCCATCCGTGATCGACCGAATACATATCGATCCGGTGCCGCCTCGCGATATCTTCCAGGCGCTGAAATATATCAAGCGGATTATGTGCAACCCGTACGATGAGCGAACCGCGGGGGAATCTATTCCCGTTATGTACGATGGGTTCAGCGGTCGAATATACGCGAATGTTTTCTTTATGCAAGTCTGCAAGCGCGCGTACCGCGGCATGTGTTCCCCAGGGTACTATATATGCGAGATGCGCCCCTCCTCCGATAAAACTGCCTTCTCTCTGCGGGGGCGAGTCAAGGACCCTGAACGAACCCCGGGATTGCTGTTCAGCGCGATAGGCTTCGACACCGAACATCAGCGGAAACGACCAGGCTGTCACATCGTATATCTGATCCGGATATCGCTTCTCCCGCCGTCTTATTTGTTCCTCGACATACTCTTCGCGCTGCGGTACTTCGCGTGCTAACGCCATCTCCGCAAGTCTGCCGGCAGGCTGTGCTTTCGAAACCAGATACGTCCCGGCCGGAAACGAAACTGAACGCGAAGCTTCCGAATAATAATCCCGTACACGTCTGTTTGTGAATTCTTCCTCCACGATTTTCACTTCTACGCCCTGATGCATAAGTTTTTCAATGAGCAGGTTCACTCTGTTCGGGTCTTCACCCGGAGGAATAAG
>SLQE01000053.1 GCA_007131635.1 Bacteroidota bacterium
CTGAATTCCCTCCGGTTTTGTTGCCAGAGTTCTCGCTGTTCGGGTGTAAGAATTTCCCGGACTTCGTTCCAGTGTTGTATCCGCTCAAGCCGTAAAGTAGTGCGTAATGATTCCTGATTTCTGATAAGATATTCTACTGCCGCCATATCCGGATTTTCTTTTCGCATTTCTTCCTGTATTGAAAGACGGAGTTTCCGTAATTCGGCTTGTTTATCGATCATTTGTTTTTGGTGGGTTATCCGAATTTCGGAGAGTTTAGACTCCTGCTCTTCGGTTAAATCGAGCTGTTGATGCAATCTCACGCGGTCGGGGCGTTCTCCGCGAGGGCCACGCTCACCATAGCCACCTCTCATCTGCGCCTCAAGACTCGCCGCAAAAAGCAAAATGCCTGCCATCAGTATTGCCATATATCTGAATTTCATTACCTTTCTCCTTGTCCGAATTGACTGATTGTAATATTTATTTTGTATGTATTTGATACATATAAACCTCGATTGGTTTAATGATGAATAAAAAATCGTATACATTTGTTTGAAATTATTACAGTCGGATGTCCCCTCTTGATAATACAAACAACTTTTCATACCATATATATTGAAGGTCACCAGAAAAAATAAAAAGGGGTGTATGAGATATGGCGGATGCGAAAGAAGCTAAATACCGGGAAATCGGCAAACCATGGGATGCTGCGCGTATCCAAAATTTCATCCTGATCGGTATATCTCTACTATTTATTATAGCACTCGGGGTAAAGCTTCTACTGAACATTTCCCGTGTCGATTTTATTGCTGATCCCCCTTCTCTGTTCCCGGATGGGCGTTCTACCGCAACCGTAAAGGCGATACCTTACAATGCTGTAGGATTCAGAGTCCCGTTTCAATCTATACGTGTCTTCTATGAGATAGAAACCGGGTGGGAAAAAGTCGATGTCATCTCTCGTGATGCAAACTCCATTACCCTGCGTGCGAAGTATGAGCCGGGGGAAGTAGTCCTCCGCGCTCGTATCGGCGGTGACGCCATACCGTATGAGATTATTGTTCCGATACTGCCGCAATTTGCGTATTACTGATTGAAACAGTTGATTTTCTTTAATTTAGTGGCTATCTTTCATTTTGTGAACGATGTGATATCCATAGTATTTGTAGGAGGGAGGTTCCGCGATGTTCTCGAGGGTGGGTAAAGTTCTCCTCATCATAATCATTTCTGCAGGGCCTATTTATTTATCAGGATGCTCGACAATGAGTCCGGTGGGAGATTTTGTATCCCAGCAGTATATTAATACCGTGTCTTATTTTAACACTTTCTATAACGCGAAGAAGCTCTATGATGAAGCCGTCGGAGAAGTGGAGAGTGCAGAGAAACGTCATCGGGAACAAGGCAGGGGCGGACAGTTTGAAGTGCCGCAACAAACTGTACAAAAGTTTAATACTGTTATAGAAAAATGTTCGCGTCTGCTTCATCAGTATCCGGCGAGCAAACATGCCGATGATGCAGTTCTTATGATAGGGAAATCTTATTATCATATGCGGCAAAACATACAGGCCGAACGAAAATTCCTTGAATTACTCTCCGAATTCCCAAATAGCGGGTACATACCGGAAGCACAATTACTTTTAGCGAAAACACAGCGCCGGATGAATAAACATAGCGAGGCGCAAATCTCCCTGGAAAATTTAGTCGGCAGATTGGAATCAAGAAGCGATCGCGATATCGCTGCCCTTGCCCGTATAGAGCTTGGTGATATCCACAGGCAAGACAGAAATCTGGAAGATGCGATCGAGGAATTCTCACTCGCAATAGATACTGCCAGAGATCGAACAATACGTGCCGAAGCCCGTTATCACCTTTCCAGAGCATATGATGATCTCGAACAGTATGATATTGCTTTCGAAGAGTATTCAAAAGTGATCGATGAAAGACCGACAAATAGAGTCCTGTTTGAATCACAGATAGCCAGATCCAAAATCCTTTCGATTCAGGGAAAATATGAAGAAGGCATCGATCTTCTCGAGAGTTTACTGAGCGATTTAAGACTCGCCGAATATGTCTCCCGCATCGAGCTGGAGGCGGCACATATCTACCGCGATCAGGGATTATTAGACGATGCGATCGACCAGTATGTATATGTCGATACCACGCATGCAAGAACCGTCGTATCAACAGAAGCTCAATATGCCCTTGCTTCGATATATAAAGAGACATTAGGGGATTATGAAAAAGCAAAAGAATACTTTGAAAAAGTATCACGCGCAACTCCGCCTTCGGATTTAACAAGAAGAGCCTGGGCAAGGAATGATAACCTGGAGAGATATAAAAAACACAAAAACGAGATCACCCGTCTTGATTCAGTTATAGCAGAACAAAAAGTGAAGCTCCGCGAGGTTGAGGAAGAACTTGCTAACTTTAACGCGACTTCCATCCCGGATTCCGTTATAACAGATACTACGACGATCAGCGATGATGTCGCTGGTACCATGGAACACGAGCAGGAATCTTCAATAACCGATCATCCGGAAGAAATACAAAATCAGATTGTATCCGATACACACGATTTGGTCCGGAATTATTATGAATTAGCAGGACTGTTCTATATAGAACTGGAGAAACCCGATTCTGCGGCTTATTATTATGCATCGCTTTCTCATAATTTCCCTGAATCCCAATATGCACCGCAGGCGCTTTATGCGCTTGGTGAAATAATACGGGTTGTATCGGATGATGAAACAATTGGTTTTGTTTCCGAATTACTGTTTGATACGCAATTCTCTCAGCAGGACCCTGAGTACCGGAGAAAGTATGTGTACGAACTGTTAATCGAAAAATATCCGGACACGGAATTCTCCATAGAAGCAATGCGAATACTCGATATGGATGTTCCGCGTGCTGAATCCGATCCGCTTGAAGAAATGTATTTGCAGGCAGAAATTGCACTGGTGGAAAATAAATATGACGATGCGCTTCATTTGTTGGAATATATCGCGCGTGACACGTCGGGTTCACACTATTCATTACAGGCATATTACACGATCGGATGGATGTACGAAAATATATTTAACGTTCCCGATAGTGCGGTTGCGTATTATCAAAGAATAGTCGACGGATATCCCGACACCCAATTTGCGGCCGTGGTGCAGAATAAAGTCACTGCATGGCACGAACACCTCGCAGAATTAGAGCGTATGGAACAGGAAGCAGAACAGACCGAAGAGCCGGAAATGGAAGGGATCGAGACTGCTGTGGAGGAGGTCGATGAAATGCCGACCCCCGAACGGGGTATACCGTTCCCGCGTCCGGCAGAAATGAGAGAAAAAGAAGAAAGACCGGACACTACCAGGATCAGAGAACTGAATGAAAATTGAATTACTTCCGGTTGTTAAGCTCGAACAACTGACACCGACTATCTACGCGCTCCATCTGCGCAGTACATATATCGCAGGCACAATTCAACCCGGTCAGTTTGTCAATATTAAAGTACAACAAAGTAACTATCCGCTCTTGCGTCGGCCTTTCTCCGTTGCTTCGAAAGAAGATGACACGATAACGATCATATTCGATGTGGTTGGTGAAGGTACGCACATTCTTTCTAAAAAGGAACCGGGTGACGTCATTGATGTCCTCGGGCCGTTGGGACATCCGTTTACTATGCCCGGGAGGGGATCGATCCCCGTACTTGTTGCCGGAGGACTCGGCATGGCTCCGATGCCTATTCTTACACAAACCCTCGCCGATCACGGCATAACGGATGTAGTTACATTTTTAGGAGCACGTTCAAAAGATTCACTCATAGACTATAAACTGAAGAACGTCCACTTTGCGACCGATGATAACAGCAAAGGATTCCATGGGACGGTGGTTGCATTGCTCGATGCATGGCTGGACTCTGTTAAAGCAGGAAAGGTTACGGTGTATGCCTGCGGACCTAACCCGATGCTGCGCGCACTGCAATCCGCTCTTCGGAAAAGATCAGTCGGGGGTCAGGTTTCCCTTGAGTGTGTTATGGCATGCGGTGTTGGTTTATGTCAGGGTTGTCCGGTCGCATCGGTAAAAGGTGACAAAAAATATGAATTGGTGTGTAAAGATGGTCCTGTTTTTGATATTCATTCGGTGATAATATAATGACAGATATTAGTACTGATTTTACGCTCGGATCGATGGTTTGCCGAAATCGTGTATGGGTAGCTTCAGGAACATTCGGCTACGGAGATGAATGTCCCGATCTGGTCGACGTAAATAAAATAGGCGCCGTTATTACAAAGTCACTTTCGCTTAAACCGCGTGACGGTAATCCGCCGCCGAGAATCGTCGAAACTCCCGGCGGTATGATTAATTCTATCGGCCTTGCGAATATCGGATTGCAGCGATTCCTGGAAGAAAAGGCACCTTTTTTAAGAGCGCTGAATACAGCGGTCATCGTAAATATTGCCGCAAGTACAATCGAGGAATATAAAGAGGTCCTCGGGCGGATTGAAGAAGCGGATTGTTGTGACGGATACGAGATCAATGTCTCGTGCCCGAATGTGAAAGAGGGTGGACTCTCGTTTGGAACGAACATTTCAATGACCGCAGAAATTACCCGGGTATTAAGACCGCTGACATCAAAACCTCTCATTGTCAAACTGACACCGAATGTAACATCCGTATCCGAATTTGCGAGAGCTGTACAAGATGAAGGAGCCGATGCCGTTTCGTTGATAAATACACTCATCGGGATGTCGGTCGATGTGAAAACACGGCGACCGAAGATCAGTACAACGACGGGAGGATTATCCGGTCCTGCAATCCGTCCTGTTGCTCTGGCGAAAGTCTATGAAGTAGTGAAATCCGTCACGATTCCGGTAATCGGTATCGGAGGGATCACCTGTGCAAACGATGCACTGGAATTTTTTATCACCGGCGCCGCTGCGGTAGAAATAGGTACGGCAAATTATATCGATCCGAATATTGCCGTTACTATAGCTGATGATATAGAACAATACTGCCGGAATAACGGTATTAACGATGTAGCCGATATCATCGGAACATTACAGACTGATCAGACGATTTCCGTAGTAAAGAGTTGGTTGTAATAATTCCCTGCATGGAAAAGAGAGTTTTTGATTGAAGAAACACAATGCAATCTGAAACATACCAGGAATATATTAATTGGTTGTATGGGTTACAACGTTTCGGCATCAAGCTCGGGCTGGAGAAGATATCTGTTTTATTGGAAGATATCGACAATCCGCATAGACAATATCCTGTCATTCATATTGCCGGTACGAACGGTAAAGGATCCGTCGCTTCTATGATTGCGTCCGTTCTGCAAACACAGGGTCTGAGAACGGGGCTTTATACCTCTCCGCACCTTGTGCGATTCACCGAGCGGATAAAAATCGACGGCAGGGAAATACCGGAAGAGGAAGTGGTCAGGTACTCTGAAAAAATCCAACCGGGAGTAGATTCCCTGAGGGCGACGTTCTTCGAAGCAACGACGGCGATTGCAATGCAGTACTTTGCCGATAAGGACGTCGACGTTGCAGTGCTTGAGACTGGACTCGGAGGACGCTTCGATGCGACAAATGTCGTAACACCGGTATTATCGGTTATCACAAGCGTAGGTCTCGAACATCAAAAATATCTGGGACGCACGCTCGCCCGCATTGCATACGAAAAAGGAGGAATTATCAAAGAGAATATTCCTGTCGTTTCCGGGGTACAAAGTGCAAGGGCAGGTGAGGTCCTTCAGCAGGTGGCGTTCTATAAACAAGCGCCGTTTATCGAAGTTAATCCGCACGCAACCGCGGTTCTCCTCGAAAAATATCTTGATAAGTCGGTCGTCGATATGTTTTTTCCCGATGCAATTCAATATGAAAAAATAACAATTGGTTTGCCGGGACTCTATCAGATACAAAATGCTCTCATTGCCGTTCGGGCTCTGGATGTTCTGAGGGGAAGAATTAAAAATGCGGAGAAGATCTGGAATATTACCGATGATCATGTACGGCATGGACTGGAAAATGTTTCCGGATTAACGGGAATAAGAGGACGAATGGAACTACTACAACATCCAACGGGACGTTTTATGGTTGATGTTGCACATAATCCGGGAGCAATGCGTGAACTGGTGCGTTCCCTGACAGAACTGGGGTATACCAATATTCCGGTTATGTTAGGGGTATTAGATGATAAGGATGTAAAATCTATGATGAAAATCTTATCGAAAATTGCACGAGTGATGTATTTTGTCCAACCAAATAACGAGCGGGCTGTGAAGACGGAGCGGCTTCGGGAAATGGCGGAAGGAATATTTTTCCCTGTTGTATCAGCAGGTAGCGTGCCGGATGGTTTACACATGATATCCTCGAAAATAAACGAAGATGAATTAATCCTTATAACCGGGTCGCATTTCGTCGTGGGTGAAGCATTGGAAATTTTAGAATAATTGTCTGTATATCTTGACAAACAAACGAAAAACAAGTATATTTGATTAAGGCATCACGAAATAGGCTTGCTGTGCAGCGTAACGGCAACCCCATCAGGTCCTCGTGTATGAGCCACCAGGAAATCACATCGGAAAAATTCTCAGTTTATAGATATTAGCACCATCCAAATACATTTGAAATGAAACCTGGATATTTTAATCGGAACGAAAAATTATATATAATTCATAAATAGTTATTAACAAGGTAAAGTTTAATGGTAATGGACATAAACGCACTCCAGTCAAAAAAAATTGTCGAGCTTCAAAAGATTGCAAAAGAAATGAAGCTCACCGGATACAGCGATCTGCGAAAGCAGGATCTCATATTTAAAATTCTTGAAGCGGTTACCGAACAGGACGGTATGCGCTTCAGCAAGGGTGTGCTTGAAGTACTCCCCGGCGGTTACGGATTTCTCCGTTCGGTTGATTACAATTATCTCCCGTCACCGGATGATATCTACGTATCACCTTCCCAAATCAAGAAATTCGGTCTGCGTACAGGTGATACCGTCAGCGGACAGGTCCGGCCGCCAAAGGAAGGTGAGCGGTTTTTTGCCCTGTTACGGGTTGAGTCTGTAAACCAGATCGATCCGGAAAACATACGCGATCGTCCCCTGTTTGATAATTTAACTCCGCTCTATCCGGAGGAGAGGATACCATTGGAGGGATCGCCTGGAGACTTTTCCACTCGTATCATCGATCTTCTTGCACCGATCGGAAAAGGTCAGCGAGGTATGATTGTTTCGCCGCCGAAAGCCGGTAAGACAATTATTCTGCAAAAAATTGCCAATAGCATAACCAGAAATTCTCCGGATATTACCCTTATGGTTCTGCTCATCGATGAGCGGCCGGAAGAAGTGACCGATATGGAACGATCGGTTCAGGGTGAAGTGATATCATCGACCTTCGACGAACCGCCGGAACGTCACGTTCAGGTCGCCGATATGGTTCTCGAAAAAGCAAAACGTACGGTCGAAACCGGAAAAGATGTGGTTATTCTGCTCGATAGCATAACGAGACTGGCCCGCGCACATAACACAGTCGTTCCGCATAGCGGGAAGATACTTTCGGGCGGTGTCGATGCGAACGCCCTCCATAAACCGAAACGCTTTTTCGGTGCGGCAAGGAATATTGAAGAGGGAGGAAGCTTGACGGTTATCGCAACAGCTCTCGTCGAAACCGGCAGCCGTATGGATGAGGTAATATTCGAGGAGTTTAAAGGAACCGGTAACCTGGAGATAGTCCTTGATCGTAAACTCAGCGACAGACGAGTATTCCCGGCAATCGACGTAAACCGAAGCGGTACGCGACGCGAGGAATTGCTGCTTGCCGATGAAGAGTTAAACCGGGTCTGGATATTGCGCAAAATACTGAGCGAGTTCACTACCGTCGAAGCTATGGAGTTTCTGCTTGAAAAAATGCGCGGTACGAAATCGAACAAAGAATTCCTCCGTGCAATGAACAGTTAACGCCGACCTGTCGGATTTCCACTTCTAAATTGGAGGAGAATCCATATGAACAACAACGATGTGTTTATAGTCAGTGCGTGTAGAACACCTATCGGCTCACTCGCGGGATCTTTGAGTAGCGTCTCCGCTACCCGACTGGGTGCCGCCGTTGTGAAAGAGGCCATGACAAGAGCTGCCTTACAAAGCGATCAAATCGATGAAGTTATTATGGGGAATGTTCTCCCCGCCGGATTAGGGCAGGCACCTGCGCGTCAGGCGGCAATATTCGCCGGACTACCGAATTCCGTCCAGTGTCTAACGATTAATAAGATGTGCGGTTCAGGTTTGAAAAGTGTAATGCTTGCTGCCCAGGCGATCAAAAATGATGACGCATCAGTGTTGATAGCCGGTGGCATGGAAAGTATGTCGAATGCCCCGTATTTGCTGGATAAAGCGAGAGAAGGTTATCGTCTTGGCCACGGTAAGTTACTTGACTCCATGATAACAGACGGCCTCTGGGATGTGTATAACAACTACCATATGGGAAATGCTGCCGAGTTATGTGCAAAAGAATGCTCTATCACGCGCGAACAACAGGATGAGTTCGCCATCATGAGTTACAAAAGAGCACAGACCGCGCAAAAAGAGGGATGGTTTAAAAAAGAAATAGTCCCGTTCGAAATTGCCGGCAGAAAAGGCGAAACAACCGTTATCGATACGGACGAAGAACCCCAGCGGGTTAAATTCGATAAGATCCCCGCTCTGAAACCGGTCTTCCAGAAAGACGGTACCGTAACCCCCGCGAATGCATCCACCATCAATGACGGTGCAGCGGCTCTGGCAATAATGTCCGGTAAAAAGATGAATGAGCTGGGTTTAAAACCGATTGCACGCATTATCACCCAGGCTTCGCACGCAAAGGCACCGGAATGGTTTACAACCGCACCGGCGGACGCTATTGCAACAGTGCTAAAGAAAGCGGGTATGAACAAAGAGGATATAGGACTTTTCGAAGTCAATGAAGCATTCTCGGTTGTATCGCTGGCCGTGAACCAAATTGCAGGACTTGATCCCGAGAAGGTAAATATTCACGGCGGTGCGGTTGCATTGGGACATCCGATCGGAGCGAGTGGTGCCCGGATTCTCGTGACGCTGCTCCACGCGATGGAACAAAAAGATGTTCAGTTCGGACTCGCGGCTCTCTGTATCGGAGGCGGCGAGGCCAGCGCCGTTATCGTTGAACGCGTTTAATCAAATACAAAGCCCGTTATCTTCACCTCTGACGGGCTTTTTCATTTCTAACATACCCACAATAAATCGGATACTACTATGACACTCAATAAAAATGTTGCTGTTGTCGGTGCCGGTACTATGGGAAACGGTATTGCCCATGTGTTTGCGCAATTCGGATATACAGTGAAACTTTGTGACGTAAAACAGGATTATCTGGATCGTGCCCTTCAGACGATTACGAAAAATCTCGACCGGCAAATTAAAAAAGAAGTTATCAACGAAACACAAAAAAAAGAAATACTCGATAGTATTTCGGTTACAACCGATCTCGCTTCTGCCGCTGCGGATTCGTCACTCGTTATAGAGGCGGTAACCGAGGATATAAACGTCAAGACTGCAATTTTTAAAACAGTCGATGAGAAGGCACCGGCGGATGCTATCATAGCAAGCAACACTTCATCGATATCTATTACCGAACTTGCCGCCATAACGAAACGTCCGGATAAAGTAATCGGTATGCATTTTATGAATCCCGTACCGATGATGAAATTGGTCGAAGTGATTCGCGGACTCGCTACCAGTGATGATACATATACCAGGACGAAAGAGATAGCGGAAACACTTCAGAAGGTACCGGTAGAAGTAAACGATTATCCCGGATTTATATCGAATCGTGTCCTGTTGCCGATGCTGAACGAAGCTATGTATTGTGTTATGGAAGGTGTGGCGGAGCCGGAGGCAATAGATACGGTTATGAAACTCGGTATGAATCATCCTATGGGTCCCCTGACGCTGGCGGATTTTATCGGACTTGATGTGTGTTTATCGATTATGGAAGTTCTGCACACAGGATTGGGCGATGATAAATATCGTCCGTGTCCGTTGTTAAAAAAGATGGTGGCGGCAGGATATCTGGGCAGGAAAACCGGCAAAGGTTTTTACGATTATAATAAGTAACAGCCGATAACGATAGAATGAAAATCCGGAAGAACAAAATCTATGCCGTCATCACGGGGGATATTGTGCGTTCATCCAAACTCCCCCTTGCCCGGCGAAAGAGGCTTGTGTCAAATATCGGTGCTGCATCGGATCGCCTGCGAAAATTTTTTGGGGATATTGTCCCTTTGCCAGTCGATATATTTCGGGGGGATAGCTGGCAGATGCTGATATCCGATCACGCATCTGTGGTAACTGCAGCAGTGTTTTTCAGGGCAACGCTGAAGGATTTGTGGAAATCCGGAAGTATTGACACCCGGATTGCTATAGGCGTTGGGAAAGTTGATTTTATACCGGGAAACCGTGTATCGGAGGGAGACGGAGAGGCATTCAGATTGGCGGCTGAAGCACTGGAGTCTATGAATAAGCACGTGCGAATGCAATGTGTGTGTTCAGACAAGGAGTTGGAAAAAAATATCAATGTCATCGTGCATCTCGTCGATGCAATTGCTATGCGATGGACAGACAAACAGGCTTTGGCCGTATCGGGAGCAATGCGGGGATTCAAACAGGAGGAGATAACCCGGCTGTGGGATCCGTCGATTACCCAGCAAAACGTAGCAAAACACTTGTCAAAAGCAAAATGGTATCAGGTGGAAAGTGCACTCGATTATATAAAATACAACCTTCATAAGCTGTAAATATCAATTACAACCCATTTAGGATGTAATGTTGGAAACATATTTCGATCAAACCGTTCTTATAACACTTCTTTTTTCCGCTCATATTCTGGGTGATTTTGTTTTTCAAACAAAAAATGATGTTGAGCGCAAAGGTGATCTCCTGGTATTGAGTAAACATTCGTTTTTACATGCAATGCTTGCATATGTATTCAGCGGAATATGGTCTCTTTGGTTAATTCCCGTTGTAATCTTTATTACCCATGGCCTGTTTGATTTGACGAAAGATGCACTTCATCATTCATTTAAAAAACCCCTTCTGCTGTTTTTATTTGATCAGGCTGCTCATCTCATTGTTATTATAGGGCTGGTTGTTTCGATAAGTGTTTTTGGACAAATACCTTTACAATCATTTTGGTTTGAACAACTCGGCACAATGTTTCTTACTCCCCTGATCATAATTATCGGGATTATTGTTGCCGTGCGGGTCGGAGGATTCATTATTGGCATGGCGGTCCAGCCATACCTCTTGCAAATAAATGCGGAAAAAGAAGGAAACCACAAACCGACGAGAGGTCTCGAAGACGGCGGAAAAACGATCGGTTATCTGGAGAGATTGCTTATCTGCTTGTTCATTTTGTTCAATTTTCCCCTCGGGATCGGATTTCTCATCGCGGCAAAATCTGTTTTTCGGTTCGGTGAAGTAAGGAATCCGGAGAATAGAAAAGAGGCAGAGTATATAATTATCGGAACCTTCATCAGTTTTGCGTACGCTATAGTTATAGGATATGGAGTGCGCTGGTATGTTATAGTACTTTCAGGAATGTAATCCGAATCTTAAACCAGTAATCATAATAACGGGAAGCAACTATGAACTTTGAATTCAGCGAAGAACAACAACTCATAAAAGAAACTGCAAGAAAATTTGCGGAGGATGAGCTCTACGATAAAGCAGCCGAACGAGACGAGAATCAAACGTTTCCGGCTGAAGAGGTAAAAAAGATGGCGGAACTTGGATTTATGGGGATGATGGTATCCGAGCAGTATAACGGCGCCGGTCTCGATACCGTAAGCTATGTCCTCGCTATGGAGGAGATATCCCGTGCAGATGCATCGGTCGGTGTTATAATGTCGGTTAATAACTCGCTCGTGACGTGGGGATTACAGGAATTCGGAAACGATGAGCAGAAAGAGAAATATTTAAAACCGCTCGCATCCGGTGAAAAACTCGGCTGTTTTGCTTTGTCGGAACCCGAAGCAGGCAGCGATGCAACAAACCAGAGGACAATCGCGGTACGGGACGGAGATCATTATATCCTCAACGGAACAAAAAACTGGATCACAAACGGGTATAACGCCGACATTGCGCTCGTTATTGCAACGACCGATAAAACAAAAGGTGCGAAAGGTATCAGCGCGTTTATCGTAGAAAAAGATTACCCGGGTTACTCGATCGGCAAGAAAGAAAATAAGCTCGGTATTCGCAGCTCCGACACCGTCTCGATCGCTTTTGAAGATTGTAAAGTACCGGCGGCAAATCTGATAGGAGAGGAGGGATTTGGTTTTAAATTCGCTATGAAAACGCTTGACGGAGGAAGGATAGGGATCGCGGCACAGGCGCTCGGCATAGCTCAGGCATCACTCGATGCATCACTGAAATACTCGAAAGAGCGGAAAGCATTCGGGGTACTTATTTCGGAACATCAGGCAATTCAGTTTAAACTTGCCGATATGGCAACGAATATTCAGGCTGCGCGATTGCTGACCTTGCAGGCTGCTTTTGCGAAAGATCAGGGAAAGCCATATGCTAAACAGGCGGCAATGGCGAAGCTGTTTGCCTCGAAGATTGCCGTCGAAGCCGCCCTCGAAGCAATTCAGATACACGGCGGGTATGGATACATTAAAGAGTATAATGTTGAAAGACATCTTCGCGATTCAAAGATAACGGAGATTTATGAAGGGACTTCCGAGATACAGCGAATAGTAATCGCGAGGCATCTGCTAAGGGATTGATTGTGTCCATATAAAATGTAGAAGGTCCCGGGTGTATGCAATTAGTTTCTATTCCGATTGATAGCTGTTTATTATTCGGTATCAAGATCTAATGATGCAGCAATAATATGCTTGTTTCCGTTCGTATTTGGTACGCCTGAAGGAAATTTTCCTGTATGAGTATCAAATACCAATGTTCCATCATCCATTATCCCACCTTGTCACAGTAACCCTTTGGCCCGGATCAACGACCGTCCTACAAAATCTGTTTGTGGAAATATAACAACCTTCCCAATAATCAAACTCATTCCCATTTGGCGCTTCTGCCGGCGCTCTAAGGGTTAAATCAATTTTAGATGAAGATTCCCTATCGTAAGCCGTATCTCCCCCACCCCAATTTGGAGAAGGCGTACCGGAAACCTGGGTTATTGTAACCCCCGAAGAAGGGTTGCCACTCCGAACTTGGAGTACTGCTATTTCTGGCCGTGGATTATAATTTGCTGTTACGGTGCAGGTTCTGCCACCAGAGATGTTAACGGTTATAGTACGAACATCTCGAGAATTGTTTATTGTTTCATTACAGACTCCTTGTGGTTCCCAAGAATCAAACTCATTCCCGTTAGACGCTCTTTCCAACGCCTGAAGTGTAACATTAATGTTTTGCCTGCTGGTCCTGCTGTACTCTGTAATGC
>SLQE01000360.1 GCA_007131635.1 Bacteroidota bacterium
CAATCAATCAATCAATCAATTATTCACCCCACAACCGCCACGATTCGTAACGGTCCGCCGCTCCCGCCCTCTATTTTCATCGGTAGTGCAATGATCGTGAACCCGGTCGACGGCAATTGATCGACGTATGCAACATTTTCGAATATTGGGACATTCTCCCGCGCAAGTACAACGTGGCTTTTGAATTCTTCCGACTTTCCGTAATCGATGCTTGCCGTATCGATGCCGATCGCTCTGATGTTGCGATTGCTGACCAGCCACTCGGCGGCATCAGGATGCAAACCGGGAAAACTTAGTTCAGGAATAGCTTCATCGCCTATTATTTCCGTACCGAGATACGATTCACGGTCCGGCCAATACTGTCCCCATCCGGTACGGATAATGACAATTGCGCCGTCGGGAATTCTGCCGTGTAATGCCTCCCATGACTGGAAATCGCTTACCCGGACACGGTAATCGCGATCTGCTTCCGTCTGCAGAGTAACATCTACGACAATACCGGTTCCGATGAGGTCTTCAAGCGGTATTTCATGTAACTCTCTCCGTTCCTCATAGAAATGGACCGGTGCATCGAGATGGGTCCCGCCGTGTTCCGCACTGCAGAATCGATGAGCCGTGTAATAATATTCGGCGTCGGTGTAACCCCGGTGGAGTTCTTCGAGTTCGAAACCTCGCTCCTCCGTTGGCCAAAAAATTGTTTCTTCGTTAAAAGGATAGGTGAGATCGATTATCCTCCCGTTGAGTAAAGTTTCCGGTTGTTCGGGTGCACATGATAGGAATGTGAAGCATAATCCACAAACAAGCAGCGTGATTGTCTGTTTCATTATTACCTCCTGAGAGTGTTTTGGTTAATAAGTCACGTTACATATAATAAACAAGTTCATCGGTAAAATGCAAGCAGGCCATGCTATTGAATCTGTATTGCTAATGCATTATTTTAAAAAATTCGTTCCATATTATTATGTAGAGTGTGTTTATGAAGATCCTTTATTTCCCGGTAATACTTTTTTTGGCGGGTTGTTCTCAAAACGAACAACCTGAATCGTTTTTGTTTCCCTCGTTTCAGGAGATCGAATCACCCGCATCGACGCAGAGCGGACAGCCGTATCTGTTTTCCGCCGGCAACAATACAGCATACATGAGCTGGATCGAGCCGGGGAGTGAAAAGAAGAACGCATTTCGCTTTGCAAAGATTGAAGGCGATACATGGAATCAGCCAATTACTATAATAGAGGGAGATGAATTTTTTGTCAACTGGGCGGATGTCCCCTCGATATTCCGGTCGGAAGACCGAACACTCGCGGCACACTGGCTCGAAAGCAGCGGTGATTGGGTGTTTGCTTACGATATCAATATCAGTCTCTCCCCGGATAACGGTGTAAACTGGTCCGAACCGTTATCACCTCATCGCGACGGGACAAAAACCGAGCATGGGTTCGCTTCTTTTTTCAATCATCCGTCGGGAGGGATCGGATTTGTGTGGCTGGACGGACGAGAAGCCGCGTCTTCGGATGCCGCGGACGGAGGACATGGACACGGCGGTGACTGGAATATGCATCTCCGTTCCACAATCATCCAATCAGACAATAATCTTGCGGATGAGGTCTTGCTGGATGACCGGGTGTGCGAATGCTGCCCGACCGCCGTAACCGAAACAAACGGGAGTATCCTTGTTGCGTACCGAAACAGATCGGATGAGGAAATACGCGATATATATCTTGTCCGTTACTCGGGAGGTGTCTGGTCGGAGCCGTACCCGGTGCATAACGACGGGTGGAATATCCCGGGTTGTCCCGTGAACGGACCTGCACTTGCATCGGACGGAGACAGGGTGGCAATTGCATGGTATACCGCGGCGGACGATGACGCGCGCGTGAATATCGCGTTTTCCAGAGACGGCGGAAGGACCTTTGCATCACCGTATCGCATCGACGACGGCGCGCCTCTCGGACGTGTTGCTGTTGAATTACTCGACGACCGGTCTGCACTTGTTATGTGGATAGAGCAATTCGAAGAAAACGCAGGTGTGATGGTGCGTCGCGTGTATCCCGACGGCTCAATCAGTCCCGCAGAAAAAATAGCAGACGTGACCGATAGCCGCTCGAGCGGGTATCCCCGAATGGCACGCCTCGATGACAGGATAGTGTTCTCATGGGTCGATACCCCTGTGGTGTCCGGAGAAGGGAACAGAGTTCGTACCGCTATCGGAAGAGTATGGGAATATTGAGAATATCGGAGAACCGTTTTTATCCCCACATGATCCCGCAACGCGGTCTGAAAACCGGACATGAGACTGTTATACCTTCTTTTCTCTCCCGATGATCGCTAAAGTAATTCCGCCAAGCGTCAGGATAGCCGAAACTACTAACCGTGGTGTAATGACCTCGGATAACAATAGTACTCCCCCTAATGCAGCAAGAACGGGAACTGACAGTTGAATGATAGCCGCCCTGGTCGCCGTCAGTCCCCGAAGCGCGGTGTACCAGATGATGTACCCGATACCCGAGGTAACGGCTCCGGAAATCACCGCCCATATAGTTCCGATAGTCGTGATGTGCAGTTGCGGAAAAACGAATAATACGGTAATCAGAACGAAGGGGGTTGTCCGTATAAAATTATCGGTTGTTACTGCAACGGGATTTGAATTTCCGCGACCGCGGAGCGAGTATATCCCCCATGCAATACCGGCTATTGCCATTAATCCCGAACTTTTAACAGACGGCGCCTCCAGACCGGGTGATACGAGATAGATCATTCCTCCAAGTGCAAACATTAATCCCAGCCACTGTAACGGATGGGGCCGTTCTCCGGTTACAATCCCGGTAAGCAACATCGTAACCTGGACGGCTCCGAAAAGTATGAGCGTACCGGTTCCTGCGTTCAGTTCGATGTAAGCGAACGAAAAGGTAAATGCATATAAGAAAAGCATCGATGCAGAGATCCACGATCCGCTATGATCGGTCTTCGTTTTTCCATTTCGGATTACCAATAGAACCCACAGCATCGCTGCACCGGAGAGCAGACGTATGATGGAGAAGCTCCCCGCATCGATGGTGCCGTCACTGAGTGCAAGCCGGCAAATAATTGAATTCGACGCGAAGGCAATCATTGCAAGCATTGCCGTTAACACTACCGTTAGAGGTTTTACGTTATATGGGGACAATGCATAGCCTTCATTCTATCGAGTCAATAATGAACGTGAACCCGGATTGGTCATAGTGATCAGTAAGTATGTTTTTAACCCCCATGCCATGTTTTCATATGTTTTGCATGTGTTTCTAAATAGGCACCCTCTTTATAATGCCTATCGTAAAATTCTGTATCGAGATGCTGTGTCTGCACAAAACCGGGCAGCACAATTGTGGTGAAGCTTCCCGGGAATTTACCATGCTTATCGTATATGTACTGAGCTATCTCACCGAGACAATCGATGAATTCTGTGCTGTATGGCGTTACGCTGCTCTTTACATCCCCGTCTTTATTCCATGGACCACCGGTTGCGGGATCGTATGCACCGCCGTCACCAAACTTCCGTCTGACAAATTCCTTTACAGCTTCGTGCATATCTGTATAGTAAGGAGGACATAGTGCTTCATAGATACCGTCGAGTCCCACCGGATTTGGTAACGACCAGCGTTCGTCTTTGATAAAGCGGAATCCCAATCCTTTAATACCGTCATCTGCAAATGCGCCGAGTATACTCCACCGGTTCAATCCGTTATAATACAACCCGCCCAAGCCAATTGCTTGCATTGTCAGCACGATGTTATGCCCCATAAATGCAAGCTCTGAACAATTCGCCTCATACATGCTTTGTATCACGACAGAGAGCGGAAACTTTTTCTCCTCTGTAAGTAAACCCGATTTGATGAAAGGCGTCAGGTTGCCCGCGGGACGTTTATCGACATCGTCCATAATTACAACACCGTTACCGATAAGCATAGCCATAACACCGAGGACCTGCTCGCTGCAGTCGGCAACCGGCATAAAAAATGTTGAGCCCGGTTTATTTGCCATCCAGATATTCGGATCGATGGTGTGCGGTGGTTTGGCGGGTAGATCCAATCGTTGGTCAGACAGTTTGGTGGTGCACTCCCTGCACACGGAAATTAATCTTTCCGCATCGTCTTCGATATCTGCAAGTTCACGGATGCGTTCGGGTTGAATGTCACGTGTGTCCGTAAAATAAATGCCGCTGTCGTCGGTGTAAAAGAGAGCTGGAGTTCCGAATCCGCCGGCGGTCGGTGCCGTACGGCCGGTATAACGGAGAGTATAGTGAGCGTGTTCGTCCGGAGCGCCCGGTCCGAACGGTACACCGAAATTCCAGCCGGTAACTCCCGTCGCTGCAGCGATAAGTATGGATTGCTCAAGCTCCGATAGTGGATGCGGTTCATGACGCGATTTGAATTTCAGCGGACCGGAGGGAATTTCCATACCAAGTCCGAAACGCCGTGCACGGCGTCCGAATATTGCCTGCATTAATGGGAGCTGAAATAGATCCGAAATCGGTTTTGAATGTCTGTTCACGATGACCTCGCTTATTTAATAGAACACAGATAACTCAGATTTGACTGACTTACACCGATAAATTATATTTATATCCGTGATAATTTAGTATGTTTCTCCGCCAAACAACGTGGCGGACAAGTGTGTCATCTGTGTTTCAATTTAATACATACTTCGAGCGATGTAAGTTCCATTCGGAAAGACAAACCCATTCTAGACATTATCTTCCCGTATAATTAATAAGCCGAAAAAAGTGATTTAATCTATCAATCCCATTTGCTTTTTGAGGTCCTACGCACTTATTCAAAATAGACTAACGGCCTGCAAAATCTGCGTTAGTTCCGGTAAACCAAATATTTCTTGTCATTTAAATTAAATGTCGCTATTTTTATAAGAATAAAGTCATAATCCTACCAAAATATAAATATATCATAAATCAACGAGGGAAATAATGATAAAAATATTTATTTACATTTTCGCTGTTATTGGCCTGATTATGAGTGGTTGTGACGTACAGGAAGAGCCGCAGCGGCAAACCGAATTCGGTCTTGTCATTCATGGCGGTGCAGGAGGTATAACCCGCGATGGATTTACACCGGAACAGGATGCAGCTTATCGTGAAGCGCTGTCGGTAGCACTGCAAGCGGGATATGATATTTTAAAGAACGGCGGCAGCAGTCTGGATGCGGTGGAAGTAGCTATCCGGACTATGGAAGACGACTCCTTGTTCAACGCGGGAAGGGGGGCGGTGTTCACATCCGAAGGAACGAACGAACTCGATGCGTCGATAATGGACGGTAAAACGCTGAATGCCGGAGCGGTTGCCGGCGTGAAGAGAATCAAAAATCCGATCACGCTTGCGCGTTTGGTGATGGAAGAGTCGAGACATGTTTTGATGGCGCGTGAAGGGGCGGAAGCATTCGGTCTGCACTATGGAATTGAAACCGTACCCGAAGAGTACTTTTTTACGCAACGGCGCTGGCGTGCATTACAGCGGGCACGTGAACGCGAAGCAGTCGATGACAGCCGCGGTACCGTCGGAGCGGTGGCGCTCGATAAAGAGGGTAATCTTACCGCGGGTACATCGACCGGGGGCATGAATAATAAACGATTCGGACGCATCGGCGATGTCCCGGTCATCGGAGCCGGAACGTATGCAAATAATAAAACATGCGCGGTATCCGCAACGGGTCATGGTGAGTATTTTATACGATCGGTGGTTGCGCATGATATATCGGCTTTAATGGAATACAAAGGTATGCCGTTACGGGAAGCAGCGGAACATGTTGTCGCAGAAAAATTGCCCGATCTCGGTGGGTATGGAGGTATTATAGCAATCGATAGGTTCGGTAACATCGCAATGCCCTTCACGACAGCGGGGATGCACAGGGGGTATGTGCTCGATGACGGCGAGATCGTAGTGAAGTTGTACGGGGATGAGTGAAATGTAATATTTATTATTGATGAATGTATATTTTCAGACCTGACAGGTTTCTCAGACCTGTCAGGTCTTTGTTAAGGTTGATTTATTACCTTTTTGCCAACCTCGGATCGTCTTCTTCGTTCACGTAATTGATACCCCACGGACCGATCCCGTGCAGCTGGATGATCGTTTCCTCTGTCGTGAATGCGTAATGAGCATAGTCGATCGGCATAACCGCGAATCCGCCGACCCCTAACTTCATTGCATTATTCTTATTGAACCGCGTTCCGGCACCCATGTGGAACGATCCTTTTATCACCGTGACGTGCTCGATCGCAGGATGCGTGTGCGGAGAGATCCTGAACCCCGCCGGTAGTTTAAGACGCGCGGTGAATGGTCCTTCTTTTGTCCAATCGCCTTCGATCAGCGTATATTGCGAGCCGTCTTCAAGCGATGCGGGTCCGGGTTTCCACTCCATCTCTCCGGGATTTATCATGATATGTTCATCGCCATGCTGTGCGACAGTTGTCATGGATCCGAAGGCAAAAAGAAAAAATAATGACATAAAAATATTTATTGACTTCATATGACTCACCTCTCTTATTATTTGTTTAATATTATTGGATTAAAAATCTGATTCTGCATCCAAGCATGAGCATACAGCATATAAACAGTGCGGTACCATAAAACTGAATTGTTTGCATAGTGATTTCCTCCCGTATATAATTATACATTTAGTGGTTATGATAGTACGATTTGTTTATTATTCATTCCAAAAATGCGAAAAATGTTCTTATCATTTTCATAATGCAAGGTATCTTTTGGTTAGACCCGGGATGCAAGCAGCGATATGCTTTTCACGCCGTATTGCTCGGTTGCACCGCGGGCGGATTTCGATATGAATCCATACGCTGAGTTTGGTTTTATCATTACTATCTGCATTCCGGAGTTCTCTATCATAGTTTTGTAGTTGTTCTCCTGTGCAGCTCCGCCGATACAGGACGCCCATAATGTCGAATTACACACGATGTTTCCGGGAAGCTGCCGTTCGCTCACGATATCGGAAATCGCCATTCGTCCCCCTCCGGGTTTGAGAACTCGTGCAATTTCGGCGAAGACTTTTCCTTTTTCGGGGCAAAGATTGATAACGCCGTTACTGATGACGACATCGAATGCGGCATCATCGAAATCGAGCTGCTCTATTTTCCCTTTCACGAACGTAATGTTATCGAGATTAAAATCTTCCACCAAACGGTTTGCTTTATCGAGCTGTTCATCGGTCATGTCGACGCCGGTCACATAGCTCGTTCGTCCCGTTTTCAATGCAGCGATGAACGCATCCATTCCCGATCCGCTTCCCAGATCAAGAACTTTTTCTCCTTCTTTGATGCCGGCAAGATCGAAGAAATACCCGACGCCGGCAAACGATTCGATGGAAGCGGGCGGTATGTTGTCGAGATCTTTTTTATCGTAACCCAGTTTTTCTGCGAGCCTGCGTCCCATTTCAAAGTGATATTCTCCTTTCGGGTTCAACGCGACATCACGATACATCGATCTTACTTTCAGTTCAAGATCCGAAGTATCTACCCGTTGTTGCAGAGCGGTTGTTTCCATTGTATCCTCCTCTCTTGAATGTAAATTATTTTGTGTGCGCTATGTAACTTTCTAACGATTTATTTTATTAAGCACTCTCCTTAGATGACGCGAATGAGTCGAATTAGTTCCCGGAATTATAAAATAGATTATTTGCCGTGGAAATATTTATTCCTTCACCGCGGTAATCGTCACCGATATTGCCCCGTACTGTTTTGCGGTTTTCCTGGTCGATTCATCCGGACTTCCTTCGAAATAATCGAAATGATCTAAAACATTAATATCGCGGAATCCCGCATCCCCCAGCATAGCGATGTACTGATCTTCAGGCACGGCGCCCACGATGCAATCCGCCCAGAGTTCGGGATTCATACGGCATTTTTCGGATATCTCACTTTTCAATGCGATGTCCGATATCTGAATACGGCCGCCTTTTTTCAATACCCGGAATATCTCAGCAAATACCGCCTTTTTCTCTGGTACTAAATTAAGTACTCCGTTGCTGGTCACCACATCGAGCCATTCACTCCCAATCGGTATCGATTCGGCGTTTCCTTCAAAGACATGTATATTTTTGTATCCCGATTTTTTGATGTTATTTTTGGTCTTATCGAGCATGGTATCGGTAATATCGACTCCGTATACTTCACCTCTCCGTTCGGCTTTGGATGCTGCGATAAGTACATCGGTACCCGAACCTGAACCGATATCCAGCACGCGATCACCGGGGCGGATCACATTTGCTTTGAACGCATACCCGACACCGGCGAACGATTCAACGGCTGTTTGAGGAATTGCATCAAGTTCTTTCTGTTGATAACCGACAAATTCACATGCCCATCTGCCGGTTGGGAAGTGAAATGTCTTTGCGGGATAGGATGCGACCTCGGTGTACATATCCTGTACCGCGTTAAAAATGCGTTCGCGAAATTCTGTCTTGTCTGCAGTCGGTGCCACAAATGCCATGATACTTCCTCCCGTTGTTAATAAATTCTGAATCCTAACTCTTCCGGTTACAATCAGTTGCATTTAGGGATGGTTCCCGCAAGCAACCGATCCCGATATCTATCGGAACTGATCTTAATAGTTCGTAACCGATTATAGCCGATATTTTATAAAGAGATAATCCTAAAATTCGGCAATTATATCCTCAACCCGTTCTCGAAGCCATTCGGATGAACGTTTGTACCGGAGAGCCTGGAGACGGGATTTTAATAATTTCTCAAATTCCACACGGTCAAAACAATGTCTGCACAGCTCGATATGATATTCAAACTCATCCCGCGATGTATTCTGAATATGATCATCGATATAATCGAATACCCTTTTTAACGCTTCCTCACAACTGATATTTTTATGATTAGATTTTTTCATAGTGACGATCCCTCTTGCGGATGAGCCCCTTTTCGACAGCGTGGTCATAAAGTTTTCTCTGTAACATCGAACGTCCGCGGGCGATTCGACTTCGTACCGTACCGATCGGAATATCCAGTATATTTGAAATTTCCCTATATGAAAGCCCTTCGACATCACAGAGCACAACGACAAAGCGAAATTCGGGTTGAATCTCCGATAATGCCTGTTTGATATCTTCTTCCAGCAATTTGTTTACCAGCTCACGTTCCGGATTTCCCCACCAGAGAAGGAACGGCTGCGAGACTTCGGCGAAAAGGGAAAACCGTTCGTCTTCGTTCTCGTTATCTTCTTGATATTTTATCGTTGCATATTTTTTCCGTTCACGGCAGAGACTAACGAACGTATTTCTGAGAATACGAAAAAGCCACGGTTTGATTTTCCCGTGATCCCGCAGCGTGCGAAATTTCTCACACGCTTTCTTTATTGTCTCGGCAACCAGGTCCTCCGTGTCGTTTTCGTCATGACATAAATGATACGCCAGACGGTGCAGATCGTCCAGAAGCGGCAGAACCCGGTCTTTTAATTGCCGTTGTTCCTCACTTGTCAATTTCATGACTGATCACCCTACTAGTCAGATGACGCCGGGAGAGAAAGAAAGTTCCCGGTTCAATCTTTATACTGAATCATTTTTAAAAATATGTATGGCACCCGAAATGTTCCTGACATTTTATCCCGGTTTTATATTGTGATTCAAATGAAAAACATTTTCGGGATCATATTTTGCTTTCACTTTCGCAAGCCTCGTATAATTTTCTTTGCCAAAGCCTGCCACGATTCTATCCTCACCTTCATCCCCGATAAAATTCAGGTACGTAGCACCGCTGGACCACGGCCTGAGATCGGAACGGATTGCGCGGGTCCATTTCCGGCCGCGCTCATCGTCGGCGGGGTCTGCCCACAAACCGAACGGATGTACGCACCACGGTGCCTGTCGCCAGGGGATCGGGTATTCGGCCGGTCCGCGCGCGATTGCACCCCCCTGTGGAATCAGTACGTGCTGCGAGGGTGAGGGCACGATCATATCGCCTGCATGCCGGGCGAAGAGGTCCACCGCCTCGTCAGGAAAAGCATCGAGGTACTCGGCCGACCAGTAGTTGCGGTAGCCCGGCGGATCATTGAGCATACACTGTGCCTCGGCGTTGGACACCTCGACAACCATCTCACCTTCATGTCCAAGTGCGAACAGGGGGGCGGCGTCGTCGCGTGCCCCGGCTTCCGGTCCGGCGTAGAAAAGGATTACCGCAAAGGTGAGTTTGCCGACCAGCGTATCGGGCACGAACTCCTCCTCGGGGCCGGTGATGTAAACGGCACCGCCGCCTACTTCGTCGGGCGCGGTTCCCAGGAAGTCACGATAGCCGCGCAAAACTTCAGGACCTGCATCCGGCTGCCAGAGCAGTATGGCAACGGTCACCTTTGGCAGCTCGCGCAGGCGGAAGGTGAACGACGTCGCGATACCGAAATTTCCGCCGCCGCCATGCAATGCCCAGAACAACTCCGGGTTCTCACTGTCGCTGGCCCGCACATGGTCGCCGCTGGCAGTGACGAGCTCGACGGCCTGTAGATTGTCGCATGCCAGTCCCATTTTCCTCGCCAGCCAGCCGTCACCACCGCCAAGCGTGTAGCCGCCGACGCCAGTTGTTGAGACACGTCCACCGGTGGTTGCCAGGCCGTAGGGCTCGGTAGCACGGTCGAGGTGGCTCATCGTCGCGCCGCCACCGACTGTGGCGGTGCGTGCCTCGGGATCGACGGTGACTTCGTGCATCTGCCGCAGGTCTATCACGATGCCGCCTTCGGTGAGCGCTTTACCGGCGACACTGTGTCCCCCGCCGCGAACGGCGATCTCAAGATTGTGGTCGCGTCCGAAACGGATTGCATTTTTGACATCATCGACGTTGGCGCATTGGGCTATGACTCCGGGTCGTCGGTCGATCATTGCATTGAAAATGGTCCTTGCCTCATTGTAGGCAAGGTCGTCGGGAACGATAATCTCTCCCGAGAATTCCTTTTTAAATTTAGCAAGAGCGTTTGTTGCAGTATTGAGGTTCAAAACTTTCCTCCTATATTTTGTGGCATACAAATACTTTATATTGACTTATATTGTATGTGATGAAATAGCCCTCATTTACGGAAACTTCAACTTTTATCTCCCGCTTCCATCTATCTGTATGTCGAATGCGGTCACCGGTTCATCCCCCACAACCCATGCATCATGACCGGGTGGGATCATCCCGATGTCTCCGGGACCGTACTCTTCCGTTCTGCCGTCATCGTCCATTTTTACGGCGAACCGCCCTGAGATAATTATCCAGAGGGGATGTTCATACTGACAGGTCTCCGTTCCGATAATTTGCGGCAAGGTTTCCGACCAGACCCATCCCGGTTCACATACCATTCGGTTTACAGTGAAATTACCTAATTTAATTTGTTGAATTTTGGAGTCCGGAAAATCCAGGTTTTCATCCGGGTTATTAAAACTCTTTCTAATGAATTCGGTTATATGATAGTTACTCATCGATTTGCTCCCATGTGATGGATAAATATTGCGTTTGGGTAAAATATTTACCGATTCTTGCCATATATAAAGATATAAAGCCAAAAATTCAACGGAATTCTATCAAAGAAAGCCATATTTTTTCGGAAAATTTGAATTTTTCATATATTTTGACCATTTTTAGAGAGGGAGAAGACACGTCAAAGTGTAGTAGCTTTGAGGATATGCAGCGTATGGAAACAGCACAAATTACCAAACTTTTAAAAGCCCATGTCTCGGGTGATCGCCAGGCAATCGATCAGCTCATCCCATTGGTATATGATGACATGCGTCGAATGGCGCAGAAAAGATTAAGGAATGAGCGGGCCGATCATACTCTCAGCACAACCGCTCTTGTTCATGAAGCATACCTGAAACTTGTAAAATTCGATCGCATAAACTATCAGAACAGGCGTCATTTCTTTGCCATCGCGTCACAGATAATGCGCAATATCCTTGTCGACTATGCCCTGAAACAAAAAGCACAGAAGCGGGGCGGGAAGCAAAAACCGGTGGCAATGGATGAGACGTATGCCGCTGCAGATGTAGATATATCGAATGTACTGTCGGTGCATCATGCACTCGAACGGCTCGGTGAAATAGACGAACGACAGATGCGTGTTGTCGAATGCAGATACTTCGGTGGCCTGTCAATCGAGGAGACGGCTAAAACGCTCGGTATATCGGAACCGACCGTCAGTCGTGACTGGAATATGGCGCGTGCCTGGCTGAACCGTGAATTGGCTGAATCAGAAACGGGAGGAGAAGAATGAGCAACGACATTTGTCGTAAACGGTGGGAACGATTAAAAGAAATTTTTCATGGTGCTCTCGAACGGGAAGAGAATCAACGTGTCGAGTATATAAACGAAGAATGCGGTGCCGACCGGGAATTGTTGGACGATGTGCTTGCGCTTATGAAAGCATATAACCAGACCGGAGCGGTTGATCGTTCACTACAACAGTTGAGAACATCCGCACTTTCTCACATGGAAAATTCCGGAAAACGTGGAAAACATATCGGGCCGTACCGCATCATCGATGAACTCGGATACGGCGGGATGGGGATGGTGTATCTCGCAGAACGCGCTGACGGAGAGTTCGAGCAAACGGTTGCACTCAAGTTGCTGCGTAACGGTATTACCTCCGAAGAACTGATCCGCCGTTTTCGTGTCGAGCGACAAATTCTCGCGACGTTGAATCATGAGAACATAGCACGCTTATTCGACGGTGGTATTACCGAAGACGGACAACCGTATTTCGTGATGGAATATGTCGAAGGACAACCGATTGATGAATATTGCGATGCCCGTAATCTCTCTCTCAAACAACGGTTGAATTTATTTTTAGAGGTCTGTGATGCGGTACAATATGCACACAGAAATCTGATCGTCCATCGCGATCTGAAGCCGGGCAATATTCTGGTGACCGATGAGGGAAAAGTGAAATTGCTGGATTTCGGCATTGCCAGAATGATTCCTTCAGATAATGAACTCAACGAAACCGAACCCCTCACACAACCGGGCATGTTTCCCGTTACCCCGTCATACGCAAGTCCCGAACAGATACGCGGAGAAGCAATTAACACTTCATCGGATATATATCAGTTGGGTGTGGTACTGTATGAGTTGCTGACCGGTATTCGTCCATACGAAATTAACGGCCGGACACCGGGCGAAATTGAGCGGATTATTTGCGAAGAAGAACCGACACGACCGAGTACGGCAATAATGCGATCTCAATCATGTCCGGAAGATGATAACGGCAGGAATACAAAATCAAACAGACCTTCACGAAGATCGGAGGTGAAACAACTACGACGCCGGTTCCGCGGCGATCTGGATACTGTTGTGATGAAAGCACTTCATAAAGAGACTGAGCGCCGTTACGCTTCCATCGAACAATTCGCTTCGGATATAGGGAAATATCTGTCAGGTAAACCGGTATCGGCGTATCCGGATTCGTGGTC
>SLQE01000459.1 GCA_007131635.1 Bacteroidota bacterium
ATGGGTCTCCGGAATAAACCGCGTTATGATACCGCTTATCCACACTTCCCATACTTCCTTACCGAGATAATCTTCGGTGAAATCAACCAGATCCTGTGCTATTAACTTTCCCACGAAGAGATACGTCAGGAATAGCATGGCGAAGAAAAACGGAATGCCGGTCCACGGATTCACTGCCCATCTTCCGGCGAGTGTTGACATACGCGTTTTCGTCGACCGGTCGGCAAGCACTTCGGCAATCATACGATTAACTCTGTTGCGGCGTTTGATGTACAGTTCATCCCGTTGATCAAGCGGTTGAACGCCGTGAACTTCCGATATGTACGGATCGCCTTCGAGGACGAGCAGGGCTTCTGCTTCACTGCCGGTTCTGTTCAGCATCTCGTGAAGTTTATGATGCAGTTCGGGATCCTGATTACCTTTGCGCGCATCGGGAAGTGCTTCTTCGAGTTCACGAAATCCCTGCTTCTTTATCGCGACGGTCGGTATGATCGGCACACCCAGCAACGCCTGCAACCGATCGACATCGATCGAGATGTTGTGCTTCTTTGCTTCGTCCATGAAATTCAGCGCAACGACCATCTTCTTTCCCATATCTATAAGCTGAAGGGTGAGGAAGAGGTCGCGTTCGAGGTGAACTGCATCAACAATATTAAGTATCACATCACCCGCGATTATGATGTCCCTCGCGACGACTTCCTCATCATTGAATGAAGAAACGCCGTAAATCCCCGGTGTATCGTAGACATCGTATGTACGATATATTCCTTTTGTTATTTCAATCGTTGTGCCCGGATAGTTCGAAACATCGGCGTACATACCGGAAAAGTAATTGAAGAAAACAGATTTACCGACATTCGGATTGCCGGCAAGCACCAGGCGCTGCCGGATGCCGGATTTGTCCAGAAACTCATGACCGATGTGCGGGTGTGTTTCGATGTGTGGTTTATTGTTTATTCCCGGAGACTTGTTCTGCTCATTCATGCTATTACCGTGTATCTTTTTGATTTGCTCCGGCCTGTAGCATCGAGCTGACGTGCACAAATATTTTGGACGATAATGCCGGACCGATTGCAATCTCCTGTCGGTTTTTTTGAATGATCAGCGTACCGCCGGGCAGTCGTGTCATACAAAATATTTTCTCACCCTCGATAATACCAAATCGGATAAACTGGGCTTTGTAGTCGCCGCCGGGTATCGTCACGATAGTAACGTAGCTGCCCGGTTTGATTTTTGAAAGAGGGAGCGGATGTTGTGTTGACATACTCATCTCGAATGCTTACAATTGCTGACACGGTGCACAGGTACCGTATACCTGAAACGATGTTGTGTTAGGTTTAAATTTATTTTTCTCGCAAATCTCAGTTGCGAGTTTATTGAATTTTTCATTGGTGAATTCGATTATTTCACCGCACGAAAGACATATCAGATGGTGATGATGTGCCCGACCGTGTAATTTTTCATATCGCGACTGGTTTTCCCCGTATCTGAATTTCAGTACGAGTCCGCTGTCGAGCAGCAGCTCCAATGTATTATATACGGTGGCGCGGGATACTTTTTTCCCGCTCTGTTTCAATGAAATGTAAAGTTCATCGGCGTCGAAGTGTCCCTCGCTTTCCATTACTTCATCCAGAATGATAAATCGCTCGGGTGTAATGCGGCAATTTTCTTTCCGGAGATATTTTTCGAAGGCTTCGCGTGCTGGTGTTTGTGTACTCATTGCGTCTAATATTTATTTGGATTAAGTCTAAATAAATATATGTAGAATTTTGCCATTTGTCAACAGTTGTCGGTGAAATTTATAAACCAAATGGAACGCAGATGACACTTACCGAAGGCATCGGGGGTGTGTGAAAAGTAGTTTTTCTGTCACTCTGAGTGGTTGATTGTCATCCTAAGTGATGGATTGTCACACTTCCCCCAAAAGGGTGGCTGTGCCAGACGGAGTTTACCCCGCATCAGTGGGGCTGCCAATGACATGAAGGCTCAAACGCCGTCGCTTGCAGGCTTCGACTCCGCTCAGCCTGACACCCTACGCGCTATCGGATTGTGTCATCATTTTGATAAATTATTCTGAGAAGTCGGAATAATTATTAACTCAGTGTGACAATCTATCTCTATAATGAAACAGTACATCAGCGTACGGGCTGTCATCCTGAGCGCCTTGCCTGCGGCAGGCAGGGAGTCGAAGGATGATAGCGAGGGTATCTGACGCAGGCACGGTGTTCAGACTGACCATTTCGGTAAGAACTAACTATTCAGAGATGTATTTTTTTACAATACAATATTGAGCTGGTTTAATCTTGCAATTCATCGAAAAAGTGATTTTATTATACTATGTATTTACCAATTATGAAACCTCGCCGGCTTCCGGCCGGCGGGACGATCGGTGTTGTTGCGCCTGCAAGTCCTCCGATTTCCGATGAATTGTTGAATAACGGGATTACCTATCTGGAGAAACAGGGATTTCGTGTCCGGATAGGCGATGCCGTTAGATCGAAACGCGGTTATCTTGCGGGCAGCGACGAAGAACGCGTCCGCGATATTAACAAAATGTTTGCCGATCCCGAAATCGATGCTATTATTGCAGTACGGGGAGGATACGGCTGTGCGCGTTTTCTCTATCTTCTCGATTATGAACTGATACGACGGAATCCCAAAATATTTGTCGGATACAGCGATATTACCGCGTTACATTGTGCGATATACAATCGTACGGGTCTGATTACCTTTGCGGGACCGATGGTCGCCGCGGATTTCGGCAGTGATATCGAATCACAAACCGAAGCGTATTTCTGGTCGCTTATTATGGAACCTCAGACGGGCGTGCGTTTAAGTTTCGGCGATCCATCCGGTCTAAAGTTCGGTACACAGCGTAGTTTTACCGGCCCCTTACTTGGGGGGAATGTCGCAGTTCTCTGTAGTCTGATCGGGTCTGCGTATCTTCCGGGTTTTAACGGGACGGTGCTCGCACTTGAAGAAATCGGTGAAGCTCCCTATCGAATCGATAGAATGCTAAATCAGTTAAAGATGTACGGCGTATTTGATAAACTATCGGGGATACTCCTTGGTCAGTTCACCGATTGTAAACAGGACAACGATCGTCCTACATTAACCCTCGATGAAGTCTTTGATGATTATCTGTCGGATCTTGCATACCCTGTTCTGGATGCCGTTCCATTCGGGCATGAGAAGCAAAAAATTACTTTACCGATGGGAGCCTATATACGGTATATACCGGATCAGAACTTGTTGACTATTGTAGAATCCGCTGTGCTATAAATACCTGCCTATAAAAAATCCCGGAGAGTTCCCGGGTGAACTTTGATAATTACGAACGGGTGTGACATTGAAAACAGATCAGCTTATGCAGTACCGGTCCATGTTTCCGATACTGAAGGATAAAAATTATCTCATCTCGAATTCATTAGGTGCGATGCCGGATTCCGTGTACGGACGCATGAAAGACTATGCCGATATCTGGGCGACAAAAGGAGTCGCTGCCTGGAACGATGAATGGTGGGAAATGGCCGTTAAAACGGGGG
>SLQE01000075.1 GCA_007131635.1 Bacteroidota bacterium
GACGAAGAACTGCGCGGGAGTCTGCTCGGCGATAAATCGATGAGCGTGATATTCGATAACTCGAAGATCAAACAGTTTGTGCCCGGCTTCACGGCAACGATCCCGTTTACGGAAGGGATCAGACGAACGCTTGCATGGTTCGAAGCGGATCCTGCACGGCAGCACATAAATCAGTCAACCAACGAATGGATCGACTACGTCATCGAACGATATGAAAAAGCGTATCCCTCCGGACAAGGGAAATAACAGTACCACACACCAACAGAATCAGGGAAACCATGTTTGAACCGTTATCATACGAAGAAGCATATGAAAAGGCACGGTCGGTGCTGGTGTCGATGACGCTCGATGAAAAGATCGCGTACGTCGGCGGCGAGAGGATGTTCTTCATCCGTCCGGTAGAGCGGCTGGGATTGGATGACGTACAGATGGCCGATGCCACACTGGGAGTACGTCTCATCGATGAACTTCTCGGCGTCGACTTGTCGATGCACGGACCCGAAAAGTCCACTGCATTCCCGTGCGCGATATTATTAGCCGCCACCTGGAATCCGGACCTCGCGTACAAATATGCGGAAGCAATCGGGGAGGAATGCAGAGCAGGCGGTATCGGTATACTGCTCGGTCCAGGTATGAATATTTACCGCCACTCTCAATGCGGCAGAAATTTCGAGTACTTCGGAGAAGATCCGTTTCTAGCCGGACGGATGGTAAGCGGATATGTCAAAGGCGTACAGAGCACCGGCGTTGTCGCCACACTGAAACACTTTGTCGCGAACAACACCGATTATTACAGACGCAAGAGCAACTCGATCGTCGATGAACGGGCATTGCATGAGATCTACATGCCCGCGTTCAAAGCCGGCATCGATGCGGGTGCGAGAGCAGTGATGACCTCATACAATCAACTGAACGGCGAATGGTGCGGACAGAGCAAGTATGTAATAAGCAACCTGCTGAGAGAGCAGTTGGGATTTAAATGGCTTGTCATGACCGACTGGTGGTCGGTAGCGGACGGGGAAAAGCTTGCCGCATCCGGCCAGGATATTGAAATGCCATACGCAATCGCTTTGAAGGATGCACATCTTCTCATCGAGGACGGGAAAGTCAGAGTCGAGGATATCGACCGGATGGTATTGAGCATTCTCTGCACTTACTTTGCAATGAAACTCCACGGCAGGAAGAAAGAACCCGTCTATTATGAAAAATATCCGGAGCACGAAACGGTCGCGCTGCAAACCGCACGCGAAGGAATCGTTCTGCTTAAAAATGAGGACAATATCCTTCCGTTGGAAAAAGAAGTAAAAAGTATACTCCTCACCGGGGAGTATGTCGAAAAAATGGCTGTCGGCGGTGGTGCCGCCGAGGTGAAGGGTTACAACAACGTCACGATGCTCGATGCTCTCAAAAAAGAGTTCGGCGACCGTATAACATACGTTGCCGATCCTACGCCGGCGCAGATCCAGTCCGCCGATGTCGTGCTGTGCAACGTCGGGACATTCGACAGCGAGGGGTGGGACAGACCCTTTGCATTGCCCGACAATCAGGAACAGCGGGCACTCGCGTGTGTCGCTAACAATCCGAACACGATAGTTATCGTCACCTCAGGCAGTGGTATTAGAATGACCGGCTGGGACGATAAAGCGAAAGCGATCATCTATGCCTGGTACGGAGGACAAAACGGAAACACCGCGCTCGCGGAGATCACCGCCGGAAAAACGAATCCCTCGGGCAAACTACCGATCACGATCGAGAAGGAATTCTCAGATTCTCCGGGGTTCGGCTACATCCCCGAAGGCGAATCTCTTTACGACGGCTGGAATGACGAGGAGGAGAAAAAGCGGGACGTTTACGATATTCACTACAAAGAAGGAATATTCGTCGGCTACCGATGGTACGAATCGAAAAGGATTCAGCCGTTGTATCCTTTCGGTCATGGGTTATCGTATACCACGTTTGAGTATAATGACCTTGCAGTATCGGTACATCACAATAGTGATACGGAGTTCGTCTCCGTGAGATGTGCGGTAACCAACACCGGCGCGAGAGCCGGTTCCGAGATTGTTCAGGTGTACGTTCAGGATGTCGAGAGCTCGGTTCCCCGTCCGGTAAAGGAGTTGAAGGGATTCAGAAAAGTATATCTCGAACCCGGTGAGAGCAAACCGGTTGTCATCCCGCTTGATAAAAGAGCGTTTTCATTCTGGGATCCGGAGAAGAAGGATTGGGTACTTGAGGAGGGAATGTTCATTGTTTATGCCGGATCGTCGGTGATGGATGTAAGGTTGCAACAGAAGATACGTTTGTGATAAATAATTGAGCTAAATACAAATTGCTTATGGTAAGCCGTAAACCCCGTTACTTATTCAATATCCCTGTATTTTGCGACCATATCCGGCTTGTTCCAGGATTCATAAAGGTAGATAAGACTTAAACGTGCAGGTTCAATATTCACGTTTTTTTCTTGAAATATATCATACGCTTCCAACAGTAAAGTTTCGGCCTGATCGTATAAGCCCAGATCGGTATAACAATGTGCAAGTCCCAGCATTACACGTGCAGTGCTCGGGTGATCCGGCGGTAACGTGTTTTGATAAACAGAAAGTGCTTTTTGGTATATTTCTTTTGCTTCGGTAATTAAACCTTGCCGCCGGAGTTTCGCTGCAAGATTTCCCGACACAAGCGCGTACGCAGGGTGTTGAGAACCGACGTTCGCTTCGATAATTGCCAGTGCATCCCGGTTGTAGGCAATGGCTTTTTCAGATTCACCCATCTTCTCCAGTATATCGGCATAATTATTATACGCAACAGACATCTCCATGCTACGCTCTCCATGCACTTTTTTGCGCAGTGCGAGAGATTGCTCGTAATATTCTTTTGCTGTCTCGTAGTCGCCTTTTTCTGCAACAACAGTTGCAAGATTATTTAAACTTGTCAAGACCCTCGGATGAATATCTCCATAGATTTTCTGCCGCAGGGTGAATGCCTGATAAAGCGACTTTCTGGCTTCATCAAGTTTCTCTTTGGCGGAAAGAACTAAACCGAGATTATTATATGAAGCTGCAATTGAGGGATGTTCACCTTTGAAAATTTCTTTTTTCAATGCGAGCGCCTGCCGGTGCAGTTCTTCCGATTCGCTGAGATTTCCCTGTCGGTGTAAAATGGTCGCCAGATTAAATTTTGCTAAAGCAACTTTTCGGTGTGAATGACCGTACAGCTCGGTGTTGATGGCCAGCGCCTGCCGGTATAACTTTTCCGCTTCAGTATATTCTCCTCTTGTATTAACGATATTTGCCAGATCGGTAATACTGCTGCCGACATCATCGTGTATTTTTCCAAATATGGATGTTCGGATTTCCAGCGCCCGCCGGATCATATTTTCGGCGGTTTCATAGTCACCCATTCTTCCGATAACCACCCCGAGATCATTTTTACTTTCTGCAACTTCGTGATGGTAATCTCCGAAAAGATCAATTCTTAAATCAAGCGACTCCTTTAATAATTGGTGAGACTCTTCAAACATACCTAACGAACTGTGAACTTTACCGAGTACGTTGAGCATCTGCGCTCTTCGAACAGGTTGATTGATAAGGTCCTGGCGTATGGTCTCGGTGCTTTTCGTTACAAACTCTCTCATTCTCATCGTATCAGCCCGTTCAGTACCGAAGGCCGGATTTGCGGCATAGAGTAAATTTTCAAGAAATTCCGCCACCTCCTGAGCTTTATCCCGTTCGATCTGTACGCGGTCGCGTTCCCGCGCTATTTGTTCACTCTGTATCCACGTAAATACGGCAAACAGCAATGTTATTATAAATATAGTCAGAGCCGATACGGTTGCAGTTTTGTTCCGGCCTATAAATTTTTTTGCACGGTAAATTCTCGTACCCGGCCGCGCCGAGATCGGATGACCGCTGAAATACCGTTCTATATCCCTGAGAAGTTGTTCTGCCGATTGATACCGCAGCTGGATATCAGGATGAAGCGCCGTGAGAATAATATTTTCGATATCGTTTTTAATATATCGATACAGATTCTTACGTGTGGTTCGCCGTGCGGAAAAGATCTCTTCTGTGTCTGTTTTCAAAACCCGGGATGCAGGCGATTCGACCCAACGCGATTTATCCGGCAACCCGAATGTGTTTTTACCGGCGCTGTCTTTATACGGATGCGTGCCGGTCAGCAATTCATAGAGAATGAGACCGAGAGCGTAGACGTCGGATGCCGTCGTAATGCGTTCTCCGGAAAGCTGTTCCGGCGATGCATATTGCGGCGTAACGCGCCGCGCCCATGGCCGTGTATACGCGCGGTCTTCATCCGGTGCTTCCTGAAGCAGTTTTGCAATACCGAAATCGAGAAGCCGTACGTCGCCGTCGTTCGTTACCAGGATGTTCGAAGGTTTAAGGTCGCGGTGAACGATCAGGTTCTGATGTGCGAACTGTACGCCGCGGCAAACCGTCATAAAAAGTTTTAATCGTTTATCGATGTCAAGCTTGTATGTATCGCAATAGGAAGTGATCGGTTCGCCGTCGATATATTCCATAACAAGATACGGTCTGCCGTCGTCGGTTGCCCCGCCGTCGTACAGCCGGGCGATGTTGGGATGTTCGAGTGAAGCAAGTATCTGACGTTCCGACCTGAAGCGGTGAAGAATTTCATCGGTATCCATACCGCGCTTGACGAGCTTGAGTGCCATTTGTTTTTTGTACTGATCGTCGGCGCGATCGACGAGGTACACAACACCCATCCCCCCTCTTCCTATTTCTTCGATTATCCGGTATGGGCCGATGATTTCAGTATGCACCGGTTCGACCGGTTCATTGCCGGGGATATCGTACGATATCTCGGGGATGCTGTCGAGCAAGGCGGACGTGCCGCCGTCGGCGCGGAGCAGATCGATTACTTCGGATTCAAGCTTTTCGTCGCCGCGGCATTCGCTCTTCACGAATGCAAGCCGTTCCTCATCCGGGCGTTCGCATGCTTCATTGAAAATCTCTTTTACTTTATTCCAGCGATGTGTATCCATAAATTATGACGATGTTTCTAATTCACGAATCAACCAGGCGCGGGCAACTCGCCAGTCGCGTTTGACCGTCTCGGCGCTGATGCCGAGAACTTCTGCCGTCTCCTTAACGCTCATACCTGTAAAGAAACGATATTCGACTATTTTCGCCTGACGTTCATCTATGGTCTCGAGCTTCGTTAACGCCTGATCGAGAGATAAAATTTCATGCGATAACTGTTCATCCATCGGAAATATTTCTTCTTTAAAGCTGAGGTTCGGCGTACCGCTGCCTCTTTTTTGAGCGTTCTTAAAACGTGCCTGCTTTATCAACACCTGGCGCATCGCGCGGGCGGCGACCCGGAAGAAATGGTTTTTATTTTCCCAAGTGCGGTCGTTGTCTGGAATAAGCTTGAAATAAGCTTCGTGAACAAGTGCGGTGGTGTTAAGGGTATCCCCCGTATTGTAAAACCTCACTTTGCTCGCAATACGGCGGAGTTCGTCATAAACACTCTGGTATAGAAGGTTGAATGCCTCGTTATTTCCCTCTTTCACTTCATGCAAAAGAGCCGTTACAGACCTGTCCATTGCACTCTACTAATTATTCCATGTTTTTTCTTCACCCGTTACCCCTCATAGGGCAATTTGGGTTATCTATATGGTATATGAGATTTTATGAAATAAATTTGATTATTGCAAATAATCTCAAGTATAGATAGTAGAGTGAATGTAACCGCACCAACACGTTTTCGATTAATACAATATGAGTCTACTCTAAAAAGCGACTTTAAATATGAATAGCCACGCCTGCCTGCGGCAGGCAGGCGTGGCTATTCAACCTTTTTAGAGTGAACTCATAATATAATTTTCCAAAATTTATCAATCTTATGGAGGAATTCGTTATGAAATGTATTTTCCAAAAAACTTTTAAAGCCTTTATTACATACCTACATACATCGTTTTCTCCGGGGATTTTATACAAAGGGATAATCCTGATACTTATAATTAGTTTGGGATTACCAGCAGATGAAAGAAGAGATGATCTTGACGATGAGTCGGGACCGGAGATAATACCCGCGTCAATCCTGAATCAACGAGAGATGACGGAGTTTCTTATGATCTTGAACTCCTTAGAACCTCAAAATGCTGCCGGAACGCTTGCCGAATTTGTACAAAAATATGAGCTTGATCCCGAATCGAGACCCGAATCACCGCGCAATGTCCACGAAGTAATAATCAATGACCGGAGATTCGCGCCGGAGCCGGGAATCGATAAAGAGATTATTAATCGTATCGATCGCAAATCAGATGGAGATTATACTCTTGCATATTTACAACTTGAACAAATGCCGTCGCTTAATGACTATATGACCCTGGCTGAAATGGGAATCAGAGGATTATTCAAGCGACACTGGATAGGGCCTGCTACCTATGTCGTTGCGTTTCCAATAGATGCATTTAAAACAATAGTTGAATTCGATCAATTCAGGTGGCTTGGATATTACCCGGCAAGAGAAAAAATGACCGTTCCTTTCTCGGGTAATTTAGCTGCCGTTGTTTCACCTGTAGATTCCGATTTGCGGAGATACCGTACCGATCTTGATGAATTACAAATTAGAATTATCGATTTCGATGAGAGTATACAGAAGTACATTGTATCCATCCAGCCCGAACAAGTGGACGAGTTAGCAGAACTATGGTGGGTCCGTTCAATTGATTATATAACTCCATCAGAATCTCTCCAGGATATTCCGGATAATCTGTTACCGACAAAATTCTTCGCTCAGGACAGCAGGTTGATGGTGAGCGCCGAGAGATTATGGCAATTTCCGAGAACCGGAGAAGGAATTCGTGTCGGTCTCATAGATACCAATCCCGATATAAATCATCCCGACTTTGCCGGAAATACATTTCTTCCCGGTACAGACTCCGGATTAGAAACACATGGAACACACGTAGCGGGTATTATCGCAGCACGGAATCCGGGTATTTCAAATATTTCCGGTGCGTATGGTGCTCAGGGGATGGCACCCGATGCGTCACTATATGCGGTAGATCTGTTTGCGTTTCCTTTTTACCCGGGCGCTTTTATAAGGTTCAGGGCAAATGATATACGATTGTCTAATCATTCCTGGGGATTCTGTGACACCGTCGATCCTTGTATTTCCAATTTTAACTACAACATAAATACAAGAATATTTGACCGTTACGTGCGGAACAACGATGAAATCATTATTCTGGCAGCGGGAAACGATGGTCCCGATCCGGAAACAATTGGTAATCCGGCTACAGGGAAAAACGTGATTAGCGTAGGAGCCGTTAATTATGTAACCGATGACGACAGGGATGGTGAATTACGTGGCGGTACTGCGTTATATAGCAGCCGCGGACCGGTCAGAGACATTGGTCGTCTGAAACCGGACCTTGTTGCCCCGGGAGGACACTTTGCCGATTATGGTTATCATAAATACGGTGTGGTATCTCTTAATCCTGCCTTGAACATAGGAACTCAAAATATCTGGCCTGAAGCCACTAACTTGTACCTTCGTACTTCCGGTACCAGTATGGCAGCGCCGCATGTAACTGGAGCCGCAGCGTTAATGCTGGAAAAATGGAATAATCTGAGCAGCGAAGCACTTAAAGCTCGCTTAATTGGAACGACGATTCCCATAAATGCGGGAGGAGACAACCCACTTTCCGGTTATGCCAATACCGATGTCGGGTATGGCTTGTTAAATGCATACAATGCTGCCGGTTTGCGCAGAAGAGGTGAAACCGAAGTGCTGATGTGGAAATCCGGTACACTCGGTTACATTAATAATGAAGAAATGTTCCCGTTTGCCATTCCTGCGGATATTGACCGTTTAATATTCGTGCTTGCATATAATGACCGACCCGGCGGCGGCGGGGAGCTGATATACGATCTGGAGCTTGTGGTGAGCGGACCGGGTGGGAATAATATTACACACGTCCTGCCGGAAGGAGTCTCGAGTAAATCTGCCGTTCAGAAAATTGTCATCGAGGATCCTTTCCCTGCTCCATTCACAGCAACGGTAAGGTTTACGAATCCCGGAGTGTTCAGTAAGCAGGATTATAGCTTGTTTATATATGCAGTCTATAAAACCCCGGAACTGTCACTTGTAGAAATAGAACACCCCCCGGCAGTCGGTGCAGGTGATACATTTACAGCGTCTATGACTGTTGAAAACATTGGCGGCTGGATAGCTGCAGGGTTAACCGGATGGGTATCGGGTTCTCAATTTGACGGAGAGGTGGGATTGACAAAAAATCTCCGAAATCTAATGTTTGAGGGAGATAACGCAACAGTAAGCTTTGAACTGGAAACTTTGCCGATAGTCGGAGAACCGTTACCACGTTTTTTGAACTATTGTGCCGATGCAGTAAACAAAGATATAGAGCCCGTTTGTATTGGCGTCGATATACCAATCGACGTGCCTTGGGTAGGAATTGAAACGGATCATCGTCATATCAACGTCGATGACTTTAGTGGATTATCCATCAAAGCACACATATTGGACTCTGATGGAAGACCCGTTCCGGACGGAACAGGTGTCATATTTAAAACGAATCTCGGAAAATTTGGGCGGGTAGATACGACACACATCCTCGAGAAAACCGAGCAGGGTTTTGTTTCTGTCGATTTCCTCCCTTCCGATGATAGGGAAAGAGGTGTTGCGGTGGTGACGGCGATGCTCGAAGAAAATGAAAACGTCAAAGACGTTACCAAGATATATACCACTCAAAGAGGAATCGAAATCGATGAAGTGGTCGAAAGAGCAGTATACGGATCCGGAAGATTGATTGCAGAGGAAGTAATCGGCGGAAGCATTAAACTCGATGCATACGGGTATCGCACGATAACGGCATCCCGGTACTCCGATAACCCCGCTGAGCGGCACGAGTTTAATGCGGTGAGCAACTATGTTGATATACATTTCGACCGGGTTGCCGGACTTTCGTCGGTTGAAGTTGAGTTTTGTTCCGAGAATTTCATTACAAGCCGTGGTGGTTGGAATTCGGAGTATGTGATGCATTTCTGGAACGGTTCTGAATGGGTTGCCGTATCGAATCAGGAATTCGACGGAGAGAGATGCTCGATAGTGAACATTGACTACGATTCGGTACCCGGAATCAGAGATTTAGCCGGCGCGGTATTCGCAGCATTTGATAATCGGGTGACGTCCGTTGCCGATGGTTCGGACCCTCTTCCGTACGAATATCGTCTGATACAGAATTATCCCAATCCGTTCAATCCATCCACAAACATCCGCTTTGCACTTCCTGAAACGGCAAACGTAAAGCTTGAAGTGTTCGATATCGTCGGCAGATTGGTCGCAACGCTTGTCGATGATATGATGGATGCCGGTTATCATACGGTACAATTTGACGGGTCTTCGCTCTCGAGCGGCATATATCTGTATCGAATGCAGGCAGGAGCGTTTACACAAACTAAGCGGTTATTGCTGATGAAATAATTTTAGGTAATTTTTTATATCACAATGCATTCTCTTCGATAGGGATTTTTAAGGAGACGAATAAAAAAATGAAACCATTAAACAGAATAACTCTTGTGCTGGTAGTGATGATACTCCATATGTTTACGCTAAATGCACAGACCACACGTTATGTATCGCTGTCCGGCAGCAATGCCGGCGGCAATCAATGCGACGATCCCGATTCACCATGCCGAACGATCGGGTTCGCAATGAACGCTGCAGTCCCCGGAGATATTATCAGCATCGGGGGCGGTGTATATACCGAATCTCTGTCAATTGAAAAATCGGTATCGATACACGGTGCCGGAACGGGAGTCACGACCATTCAGGCACACTTGCAGGCGGGTGAGGCATCCGGAAGTGTTATTTTGATATTCGACGGATTGAATGTGGAAATATCCGATTTGACTATCCGGCACGGGAATGCGGTAGGTCAATCCTTTGAAGCCAACCGGGGCGGGGGAATAAACACACGTGCCAATTCATTGGCGCTCAACAATGTGCACTTTATTAACAACAATGCCTCGGATTTCGGCGGAGGAATATTCAATAACGGCGGCACGCTTGATCTCTCCGATGTTTTATTTGAGAACAACTCAGCCGAAAGAGGCGCCGGATTGTATAATTCCGGCGGCGAAATGACGATCCACGCAACCGGTTTCGTTGGTAATGCTGCGGCGGAATCTGGCGGAGGGCTTTATAGCGTAAACAGCAACACGGCGTTGATCGATGTACTCTTCATAGAGAATACCGCACTGATCGGTGCGGGTATGTATAACCAGAACGATTCACCTCTTTTGGAAAAAGTCTCATTCATAGAGAACAGAGCGGAACATCCGTTTGCGGGAACGTTTGGAGGCGGACTGTATTCTGCTTCCGGATCGCCTGTTTTAAAAAACGTGATCTTCAGCGGAAACATTGCAACCAGTGTTGAAGACGGCGGATTTGGAGGCGGCTTATATGCTGCTTCCGGTTCACCCGAACTGGTGAACGTTTTGTTTACCGGCAACTCGGCCGACAACAACGGCGGTGCAATTTTAAATGTTGGCAGTACCCCCGTGCTGACAAATGTAACGTTTACTGAAAACGAAGCAATAAACGGCAATGGCGGAGGCATGTATAATGACGGCAGCTTTGTCGAGATTACAAACTCTATATTTTGGAATAACACCGCGAATAACGGAAATCAAATCTATAATTCCGCAAACAGCTCTCTGATAATCGGCTATAGTTTGTATTCGAATGCCTCAAATGATATCGAAGAGGGAGCCGGATTTACCCCGAATAATGAATTAACGGTCGACCCCCTCTTTACCGATCCGGAGAACGGCGATTTCACTTTGCAGGATGGTAGTCCCGCTATTAATGCCGGCGATCCTGGAACCGACCCTTCTGTATTTCCGGTCGGTGAAAACAATGAACCGATCGATCTGGCCGGAAATACCCGTTTCGATAACGGCACCATCGATATCGGAGCGTATGAATTTCAGAGTGAACCTGAGCCGGAAATACCCGATCCACCGGAGCTTGTCGTCCCTGCAGACGGTACCAGAAACCTCCCCGTGAGCGTCAGACTTGAATGGCAGGGTGTAAAAGGCGCGGAAGCATATCGTGTTCAGGTGACGCATGCCGATGCGGGATTTCGCAGTCCAGTTTTCGACGAATCAATAGTGCGCACCTCGGTTTTTGTAGACAATCTTGATGAGTCTACGGAGTATCAGTGGCGTGTTCGGGCACTTTCACAGGACGGCGACAGCGATTGGAGCAGAGAATGGAATTTCACGACCGGTGTACAGACCTCCGTTGAAAATATCGCCGGTATCCCCGATGAGTATTCACTTTCTCAAAACTATCCGAACCCGTTTAATCCTGCAACGACGATACGGTTTGGTCTACCGGAGAAAACGGTTGTTTCCCTTTCGGTATATGATGTTACCGGGAGACACATTACCACTATCGTGAATAATGAACGATTGCAACCGGGTGAATATTCAGTTGTATTTCATGCAGGCAACCTGCCAAGCGGTGCTTATCTCTATCGCTTACAGACCGACAAGCACGTAGAAACAAGACATTTACTATTAGTGAGATAGCATAAAATGAAACGAATGTTTTTTATCATCGTATGTTTACTGGCGATTTCTTTTCTCGATTTAAAAACCCAGGTTTTAATCGACGATTTTCCTGTCAATGATGTGGAGAATAATTCTCAGGGAGTTTGGCGGCCGCGTATTGCTGCAGCCCCTGACGGATCGTTCAGTGTTCTCTGGCAGGACTACAACGATCGTCCCGGCGTACATTCAAACACGAATGCGCGTTCTCATATTGCCGTACAGCGGTATTCGGAATCTGGACAGCCGCTCGAAGGGATGCATTTTTTCCGCCCCGAAAGCGAACCGCCGGCGATATGGTTATTCGATTATCTGGAGAATGCCGAGGCGAACTATTTAAGCGACGGAACACTTGTGTTGCTCTTTCAGCACTCGGGGCGGCTTTCAATCGGCGGTGACGATATCGGATCAGCCGAGGCGACTATCAGTGCAATTAACTCTGACGGAGAAAAAATCAAACTATCGGACTTCGGTGAAAACGTGCAGTTCCCGATTATTTTCTCATCATCGCGTCATCAGGATAATCCGAGGTTCGATATTGCACCCGATGATGCCATTGCAGTAATTGTTGATGAAGCATCATATAACAGCGATTTTCGTAACATCGCTCTCCGTACATTCGATGTATTGTTAGATGTTTTGGTTGAGCGTGAAATTCCGCACGATGATGGCGTGGGAATTGCCCCGCATGTATTTGCGGATGTTGCCGCAGGCGGCTCACATAATGCGGTTGTCTGGCAGGATGGCAGATACTCCGGGATGTGGAGTGTGTCGGTGCAATTCTACTCCGGTAATGAACGGCTTGGTGATAACTACCGGGTTAATGACACAGTGCCCGGAACTGCTGCCGCGCTGGTGCCGAGTATTGCAATGAATGATGCCGGACAATCGGTGGTTGTATGGGCAGATACGCGAAGCGGACCTCAGATATTCGGACAATTATTCGATGCTGCGGGAAATCCGGTCGGAGAGAATTTTCAGATATCCGCCACTGCGGCGGGAGGCGATATTTATTCTCGTCCTGAAGTAGCTATGCGTAATGACGGCAGTTTTATGGTAGTCTGGACCGATAGTACCGCAGTTGACGCTGCGTTTCGCGCACAGGGAAGAGAGTTCGATATGTACGGGAATCCCGTCGACGGTCCAGTCGAAATATCCGGGCATGAAGGAATCTCCGGATATCCCGACATAGATACGGACGGTACCTCTTATTACCTGTCGTGGCTTGACGATCGTCAAGAACCCGGTTTTCTCAACGTTTATGCAAAAAAAATAAATACAATCGCAACCTCTGTTGCAGAACGGGAATCTCAACTCCCGCAAGCATTCAAACTATTCCAAAACTATCCCAACCCGTTCAACCCATCAACCGTTATCGGGTATGATCTCCCGGTAAGCGGCGATGTGCTGCTTGCAGTGTACGATATGCTCGGCCGGAGGATTACCACGTTGGTGAATGAGCATAAGGAAGCCGGGAGGCATACGCTAACATTCAATGCCGGTACTCTCCCGAACGGTGTTTACATATATCGGATTACGAGCGGAGAGTTTACTGATGTTCGCAGGATGATGATCGTAAAATAAGGAGTTCCGATATTCAGAGCCCGTCATTATCCAGCGATTTCCATTAGTAGCACAACACTATTCAATCTTTATCTCCGGATTTGGTTTGTTGCCTCTGTGGATTTCTCATTTGAGAAAATCCGAAAA
>SLQE01000085.1 GCA_007131635.1 Bacteroidota bacterium
CTACACTTTTAGTTGTTGTACCTGCTCTTTCGTCAATCTCAACCCTATCGTCGTTTATCAGCGCCGAAACAAGACTGCTTTTCCCTTTATTGGGGGGACCGGTGACAACAAATACGGGCTTTTCATCCATAATTATACTCTCATGTAATGTACCAGTACTTTTTGCGAATTATCGATTATGAGCCATGGGTCTCCTATCTCGTTAATTCTTGCATGCCAACTTTTTTCATTTTTCTTATTGGCGTCATTATCACTTCGTAATATCGGTATAATTTTAATTAATTTTTTACCGATCCTCCCTCTCAATTTTCTTAAAAAGAAAATCAAATCAACATCGGGAGATTCCCAATACCTCACCAAAACAACTATTTCCTGACGGGTATTATTTCCATCAATTATATCCGACACCTTATCAATAATTTCATCATCTTGTTTAATAGTATTACTACCGCCGACCTGAAATACTTTGAATGCAGATACGTTGAGTTGCTTTTTAATAGATTCTATATCTATTCCATCTTTATCGAATCGCCACAACAACGCAGCACTCACATCGGAAGTTTTTTGAATGTCAAGACTATGATCGCCACCGATTTTATTCCTGTTCCAATCTTTAGAATTGATTGGGTGCGTTTGCGGTCCCTCCTGAACATTCGGTTTCTCCATAATTTCCAATAACCGCTGTGTATACGGATACCTTAGCAAATCTCTTTTCATAATGCGCGGCAATCGGATTCTGTAGTAATAATAGGCCAATAGTCTGGGCAAAAAATTATATACTACTATACTCATCATTAAGAATGACCACCATACGCCCATGTCCTGCGCAGTTGCTCCCTCGGGAATCGTTTCTCCGGTAGCCCGATAGTGTCGTGTTTTCTCTATCATCTCATATTCAATAACCGCCGTCGGCATGATGTCTTGCCATGGTGTCGATATAATCTCTGTCATATGATACATATGATTTGAACTCATATTCAGCGTCGAACTCCAGGAGAAAGCCAAATCGGTTGTTATTATCTTAATGAAAATGACAATGCATGCACCCATTATATACGCAAGACTCGATTTTTGAATAAGAATCTTAAAATAATTATTGACAATCCTCTTATTTTGTTCATAGATATTATTTATATGATATGGGTATTCACCCTTCTTAAAATATGAACTAATCCTGAGTATGCCTCTCCATCCTTCCTCTGCAATTGACGTTATGTTTAATCTGAGCTTTAGTAGATTTATTAATCTATTCCAATTCACAACGGTGATCGATATTACAAGTAATATGAACGGGATACATACAAAAAACAAGAGTATAGGAAGTACATTTATGGGATTTGTCCCATCGTACTTAAATAAAACCCCTCCGATACCGATACCTACAAGGAAAAATATAATTGTTGCGACTGTTGAAAATACAGAAAGGTAACTACTATATTTTTTGGCACGATCTTTAATATCCTTATCTGCTTGTTCGTGGTACCATTGGTTGATTTTAAACCATTCATCTTTTTCGTGATACTTCTTACCAAAACGACGGACAGCGTCTCTATGTATCTCAGTCCTTTCATTTGATAATGTCAAGCCGACAAGTAATTCTAATTTATTCATATGAATGACCTATATGCAATATCAGGCTCGGATGTTTTTAATATATATTATCGTCAATCAAATATATGATCGCTTTGGGGTTCGATAACATATTCTCTGTTATTATACTAATCTATAATATAATACATTTTTACCGTTTCGGCGAACGTATTTCAGTCGATTACGCTATTTCAGGGCTTTTGGTAATGTGTAATGGGATAGGCAGGACAATATGTGATATTACTATTTATCCATAGGGATGTATGATGAAACAAAATAGTCCATCAGAGTTTTCTGTGGGTTAGGATACCGTCATTTTATCATTCCTCGACAACCTTCTCACGAGACTCCCTCCAACACCTCCAGTATCCTCACCATTCCCAGGGTATCGAGCTTACAATACTCAAGCAGCGCATTTCGTGTGTGTTGGATTTTCTCCGGATCCGTTTCCGTTATCAATCGCTCATACGCATGCATAGCCGCGCCGCCGTCGCCGATCTCCATTTCATCGTATGACAGCTCCGGCACGATCTCCGGCAGCACCGCTTTGATCGAATACGAGCCGCGCATGCCGGGAGTGTAGTATGCTTTCGTGCGGAACGGTATGATGAGATCTTTTACGCGTTCGATACGGTTGTTGAGCTCTTTCTCATATTCCGGGAAGTCTCTTGCCAGCTCGCGAAGTCGTCCCACCTCGAATGCCTGATTGTACACGAGAATATCGCCCGGATTCGCGGTGTGCCTGAGGAATTGCCTGATTAACTCCGGACGCGGATCGGGGCCGGCTTCAGCAAGAAATTCGTAATGTCCGGCGGCGGATCTTTTCGATTTCTTATAATGTATCGAGAACTGAAACGGTATCTGCTGGTACGGACGCGAGTTATCGAACAGCGGAACGGCGGGATTGACGGTCTCCAGGTCGAAGAAATAAAGCGGATAGGTCAGACTGTTGAGGAATTCATTTACTTTTGCCTTATCGATTATCGTATTTCCGTTTCGCTCACATACTACCTGGATGCGCTGGTTGACGGATAACGGGTACTCATCCGGGATATCCTTTATATGAATTATCCCCCGATTATATAACTCGAATTTCTTATCCCCTCTCAGATTCCCCACCTCGAAAACAGAATTCTCGGGCACATGCTTCCAGCAATGTCCCATGAAATCGCATTGGTACGGATCAAAACAATGAGGACCGATCGGTATATCCGGGATCGAATCGCGGTCGAGTACTTTATCGAATCGTCGCAGCTTTTCTATTACCTGATGAAGTACATCCCCTGCCTGATGGAATACCGAAGTTATAGTAAACAGCTCATGTATATTCAAATCTCCCTTTCTGACGTACTGCGTGTTCAGGTGGACAATCGATACGTCCTTCACTTCCAATCCGGCGTTGATCAGCAAGTTTAACTGGAATGCGGCATCCAGCACATGTACGTTATCGACCCGGGTTGAGCTTTTTACTTCATAAATATGCCATCCTCTCCGTTCCTTCACCAGGATATCGATAAAGGCGAGCGCATTTCTGTGCCGGAACGCCGCTTCGTAGATAACTTTTTCTCCGGCATCAATCAGTCGTTTCGTCTTTTCAATCGACTCCTGGATCTGCGAATGCTCGTCCGGTTTTACATCGATCCCGCCGGGAAAAAGCTGCTGCGCAAGGATCCCGACGTTTGTACCGCGGGTAAATATTGCCTCCTGTGCTTCGGATATCTCATCGCGCAGTTCGGGGTGACGGCGGTGCAGGTAGAGGGATTTCTCGCACTGCATCCCGCGGATGAAAGCGGATTTGCTGATGTAGTAGTTGCTCATGGATTGTCCTGCATCGTAGAAGAATATATCAGAGTTATATTAACATGGTTTCTCTGATGTAAAGATACTGCAAACCGGAGTTTATTTCATATCATCGGGTGATA
>SLQE01000059.1 GCA_007131635.1 Bacteroidota bacterium
TGTTCGAACAGAACGGTATTGTCCTCAATCTCCCGAAGTTCGAAGAAGGTGAGCGAATTATTTTCCGAAAAATGCTCTTCCAGTGCATGGAACAGAATCCTCGACGGCTCCGATGCTCCGTGGAATACGATATTTTTTGTATACGGATGCAGAACAAACCGGAGGTAGTCAGGTGCGTAGTAGCTGTCGTCTTCCCGTGACAAGATAACCTCCATAGCACTCCGCAGGAATCCGTTCAGTGTACTACGCGAAGCAGGGTAACCGAGGGATATGTTGTAGTTGTTGTCGGGGATCAATGGCAGCGTATGCTGTATAAGCGGAAAAAGGGTGTCCGGCGACGGTGATACGATCACGTGTTCTTCATCCGGTTGAACCTTCTTGTCGATCATATCTTTGAGCAAACCCGATAGTGCAAAGACCTGTCCATGGGTGTCGGTGCTTTTGTGAAATCGTATGACCGGCTGAGTTATCTGAGCGTCGATTTTTTCCGTTTTTATGCGGAGTTTATCCAGGTGTTCCTGCATCCCTTTTCCGTCCTGAAAAAGAATGATCGTGTTGTCGCGTTTCAGAAGGTGCGAAAAAATGTCACGCTCGGCTTTTGTCAAAACAAAGAAGCCAGCCAGGAATATCTGCCTGAATTCCCGCAGCGCTGCGGTGTCGATCGATCGCGCCGCTTCACGGTAGCGCATTGCACGTGTAGAAAATTTTTCTGCGGACAGCTTTTCGTAAAATCCTGAGAAATACATCTCAAGTGATCCGATCTGTCCCGTATCGTATCCCGATAAAACGCTTTGCAGTTGATTCGGAGTTATGCCTGCAATGCAGAACTCCTCAAGCTCTTCGAATATATGCATGGCAAGCGGAAGGAAATCATCCACGCTTTTAAAATGTTGCTCACCGACAGGCGTGTTTACCGCACAGTGTATTTGATATAACAATGCGGCAGCGTCGAGCTGATCGATTTTACGGTCGGTGATGTCGAGTTCATGTTCATATATGTAATCGACAAATTCGTCCATCGACATGATTTGCGGCGGTATGTAACCGGTGCCGGTTGACCCGGCGATCTTTTTCCGGAGATAGTATGCAGGACGTTTGCCGGGGAAAACAACGAGCGAACCGGAATAATCCCTGTCGCGGTGTGTCAACCGTCCGGTGATCTCCTGTATGATGTCATAACCGGGGGGGAGAAGGATCGGAGTGCTCATACAACCGCCTTTATTATTTTTGTATCGACGAAGGCGAGGATACCTCTGATGGATGTATCCGGATAGATACCCGAAAGTATCGCACAATAATTTCTAACCTGTCTCTCATACCCCGCGGATGCTCCGCGATCATCGCCTGTTTTAAAGTCGATGGCGGTTACCTTATCGGTGTCGATAACAAGCCGGTCGATTCTGAATAAGTGACCTTTCGCATCAGTGATATCCATCTCGGTATGGATGATCCGTCCATCCGCCTTTATGAAATATTTTCTTATTTCGTCGATGGTGAGGAAACCGGTTATCGAGGCGATTATCTCTTCGATAGAAGCATCAGGGAACTTTCCGTGTCGCAATCGATACCGGTCGAGTACGGCATTGATTTTTTCTCCGGTGGTATCATCGATATAATCGATACCGGATAATATTTCGTGTATCAGTTCACCACGCATCAGCTCTGTACTGCGGAGAGATCTCCTGTCGCCGATATCGAATTGAACCGGTAACGTATGATGGTACGGAGTAATGTATTTTTCTTCGTTCACTCTATGTCGTTCGCGCGTCGACTTCATTCCGAATGTCTCTTTCGGGAAAAAGGAAAATATACTATCCTTGCCGGCTTTCCGGGGTTCGACTCCGAGAAGGTACATTTCTTCCTCCGCGCGGGTGCACGCGACATAGAGACCGTTCAGATAATCGGCGATGCTTGCCAGCCGGTACTCATTGTATAGTTCACCGAGGTGTGGATCGATGTCTTCGTATCCTTTTTTGAGACGAAGCAGCACCGGAGGATTTTCGGTATCGTCGATAAAAAATTCCTCCTGCATCCGGTGGTTGTTATATAGTACGATAATCACAACCGGAAATCCCAGTCCCTTTGCTTTATGGATCGTCATGATCTGAACGGCGTCGATTTTTTCCGGCGTATCGAGATTCCAGTCCGAATCGGTGTCATCGGATGCCACATGATCAAGAAATGCGCCGAGGCTGTTGATCCCGCCGGATTCAAAATCTTTTATGGCTTCGATGAGTTTTGTTAAAGCGGCCTCTTCTTCTCTGAAGTTTTCATATAAGGAAAATGTCCTGTATACATCCAGGGTCAAATCGTAGATCGAAAGGTGACCGGCTTTATTGAATAGATTCTCAAGACAGGTGTTCCAGAAGTCCGGATATGCATCCGCAATGTTTTTATAAAGCGGGTGCTTGCGCATTGCCGGGTCGTTTCCGGCGTTGGTTATACATTGTATGAAAGCATCCCGGGGTATACCGCTCTGTGCGAGTGAACCGGCGGAGATATCACCGAGACAGAAGGACGCGAATGCGAGATCGTCCGTCGGTGAGTTAAGAAATTGCAGAAGGGAAATGAGCTCACCGGTTATCTTGCGTTTCCGCACATCGAGATTCGAAAAAGAGACAAAACGAATATTTTCCTCGCTGAGCCAGGAGCTTATCGCCGTGACATCGTTGTTTCGAAAGGTCAGGACGGCGATATCTTTGTGGGTGTAACCTCTTTGCAGCGCATCGTTGATAGTGTCGATGATTTTCTTTTTTTCGGGATGTGGTTGTTCTTCACGGTCCTCCGGTGAAAACACTATGCTCTCGGCATACCCTTTGCCGATTTTATGATCCGCTGTATTCTGGTGATGATGATCGAGTCCGCTCAACGTTGCCGCTTCTCGGTAATTTTCATTCGTGAGCAGCGAATTAAAAAATGTTTCGTTGAAGCGCAGCAGGTTCTCGTCGCTGCGATAATTTGTATCGAGATCTTTTATGTTTGGTGCTGCGGAAGGGAAGTCCCGGTTATCTTCCAGGTGCTTCATAATTTTAAAGTCTGCTCCACGGAATTTGTAAATTGCCTGCTTCGTATCACCCACTGCGAAGAGACTGCCCCCCTCTGACAATGAATTCTCGATGAGGGGTCTCAGGTCTGCCCACTGGAGCGGAGACGTGTCCTGGAATTCATCGATCAGATAATGATGCACGGTATCGCCCAACATCAGATAGATATACGGCACTATGTCGGCTTTCAGTTGTGAGGAAAGCGCCTTCCCGATATCGTCTATAAATATCTGATTGCGTTCCCGTTTTACGTTGTTGAGTATATCGCTGAAATTGCGAAAATGCAGCATATGAGGAGTATAAAATGACCGTGCATACAGCGATGTTAGCTGAGCATAAAGATCGTTTAGTGCGTCGCGGAGTCGGTTTACCTGTTCGTTCCGGGGATCGAACAGTTCTTTACTCATGTTACCTTTTTTAATCAGATTGCCTCTGTGCCGTTTCCCGATCGCGTAACTAA
>SLQE01000171.1 GCA_007131635.1 Bacteroidota bacterium
ATGCGCTGCTGCCTGTTCCGCCCGACCGTATCGAATCTGCCGGCATAAAATACTTCCCCGCCGCACTGGAGACGGGCATTTTCAATAATACGATTTACGCGCTCCCGTGGTATCTGAATACGTACGTGACCATCTACAATACACGAATGCTCGCCGAGGCGGGATTCGACGCGGATAATTTGCCGGAGACATTCGGCGGTTATCTCGAACTCGCCCGGGAATACCACCGCCGCACCGGACGGCACGCATTCTTTCTGACCATTGGCAAGGACAGCTTCCTTCCGATGATACTCGAATCTGAAGGCGTATCGCTCTTCGATGAACCGGGAGCGCGGGCGGCATTTAACTCTCCGCGGGGCGTGGAGATCGTGGATCAATGGGTGCAGGCGTTTCGTGAAGGAGCATTTCCCCGAGAGGCGATCAGTAGCCGCGCAACAGCAATCGCGCAACCGTATCAGTCGGGATTGGTGGCATCGGTTTTTACGGGACCGGTTTTTCTCCGTCACATACGCGATAACGCACCGGCTATTTATGCGGAGACCGACGTCGCTCCGCCGCTCACCGGTGAGTCGGGAAGACACGAACTTGCTGTAATGTCAATAGCAGTATCGTCGCAGACGAAACATCCGGACATCGCCACCGATTTCGCGTTGTTCGTGACGAACGCACATAACCAGACGAAGTTTGCACGGCAGACGCTCATCTTCCCCTCGACACCGGAATCGCTCGACGATCCGCATTTTCATCCGGAGGGAGATGCGCTCGATGCGCGGGCGATACGCATAGCCGTTGAATCGCTCCCTGAAGCCGAACGGCTGCGAACGTATTTCAATCATCCGATGTACGATCGGTTGCAGGATGTATTCGACGAAGCGATACAGCGTGCGTGTCTCGGACGAATGTCGACGCAGGAAGCGCTTGATTGGGCGGTGGAGGAGTGGGATAGGATCTTAAATTAAATCACAATTTTCAATTGTCCAAATAACAAATAATACTCAAACTCACAATCCTAATGATTCAAATTTGAAATGTTTGGATAATTGGTAATTGGAAATTATTTGAAATTTGAGTAATTGTATTTTGGAATTTTATTACGTATCGGATGAAGACAAAACAATACACCCCATACATCTTCCTCACCCTACCGGGTGCGTTTTTGGTGCTGTTTGCGTTTGTGCCGATCGTGCTGGTGTTTACGTACAGCTTCCGGTCGTATGAGTTGTTTCAGCCGGGTACGTTTGTGGGTTTCGATCATTACCGAGAACTGCTTACCGACCGGAATTTTTGGTGGGCATTGCTTAACTCGGTTATGTATCTTTCTGTCACGCCCGTATTGATCGTTCTTTCGCTCGGCCTTGCAACGCTGCTCCGCGAACGCACGCGCATCAACGAGTTTTTCAGATCGTTATATTTTCTGCCGGTCGTCACGCCGGTTGTCATCGCCGCGATAGCTTGGCAATGGATGTTCCACGAAGACGTCGGTATCGTCAATGCCGCCATACAGGGTATGGGTTTATCGGATAAACCGCTGCCGTGGCTGACGCAGTATCCGTTAAATCTCATCACCGCGATGTGGGTAACTGTGTGGCGCGGGATGGGATACTTTATGTTGATCTTCATTGCCGGATTAATGTCGATACCAGAGAGTATAGAAGAGGCGGCGGAAATCGACGGCGCAAGCTGGTGGCAGCGGACGCTGCATATCACCATCCCTTCCCTGCGTCCGTCGATCATGCTGGTATTTATTATATCTTCAGTTAACGCCGTGAAAGTTTTTACAGAAGTATATATTATGCTTCCCGGTTCACCCGCATCGAACAAACCGCTCGTCCCGTATCTGTATCAGCAGGCGTTCGAGTATCTCGATATGGGATATGCATCGGCGGTGGGTGTCGTGCTGTTCATGCTGACACTCGGATTTTCGTATTTGAATATGAGGTATATGGAGCGGAGGTACGGTATGTGATTAGAACGCGGATGACGCGGATTTTGCTGATTCTCACGGATATTTATTTATTCATTAACGGGAGGATGGTACCATGGATCTGTTACATAAAGAACTGACAGAAAAAATTATTAAAGCGTATTATGAAGTATATAATACTTTAGGTTATGGCTTTCTTGAAAAGGTTTTCGAAAGAGCCTTATTCATAGAGTTAGTGAATGTGGGACTTACATGCGAAAGGCAAAGGCCGATAAAGGTTTATTATAAAAATCAATTGGTGGGGGAATATTTTGCAGATATAATTGTCGAGGATTCAGTTATTATTGAGATAAAAGCTCATGAAGCATTGCTTGAAGAACACGAATTTCAATTAATAAATTATCTAAAAGCTACTAAAATTCAGGTAGGTTTATTATTAAATTTCGGGAAGAAGCCCGGGTTTAAACGGAAGATTTATACTCAAAAATAGAACACAGATAACGCGGATTATGCGGATAACCGCTGATAATAAAAAATAATCCGTGAGCATCCGACAAATCAGCGTTATCCGCGTTCCATAAAAACTATGAAATCACTATCACGTTTTACAATATACAGCATCCTTTTCATCATCGGTTTCATCCTTATCGTGCCGATGCTGTGGCTTGTTGCAACGTCGTTTAAAGGAACGGAGGAGTTGTTCGCGGTGCCACCGACGATCGTGCCGAAAGATCCGACGTTCGATAACTACACCGGCGTGTGGGCAAGCATACCGATCGGGAGATATCTTGTTAACACCTTCATTATCACGCTTGGCACGGTATCGCTGACCGTGGTGCTCTGCTCGCTTGCGGCATTTCCGCTTGCGCGAATGAAATTTAAAGGCCGCATACTCATCACGACTGCAATCCTTGCCACTTTAGTTATACCGCAAGAAATAATAATCATTCCGCTCTACCTCATCGTTCTAAACATGGGACTGCTGGATACGCTTATTGCGGCAATGCTGCCCTTCGCCGTCCCGGCGATCGGTGTATTCATCATGCGTGAAGCGTACCGTTCCGTGCCGGTGGAACTTGATGAAGCGGCGGTGATGGATGGTGCATCGAAATTCAAAGTTTGGTTGCAGGTGTACGTTCCGCTCAGCCGTCCCTCAATGGCGACGCTCGCGCTCATTACATTCATCGCCATCTGGGGAGATTTTCTCTGGCCGCTCGTGGTGCTGCAATCGCCGGAGAATTTTACACTGCAGGTTGGTCTGAGTTATCTGGTAGGAACATTTGCGGCAAACTATCGTTTTCTCGCTGCCGGTTCCGTGATCGCACTGCTGCCGGTTGTTATACTGTTTTTACTCACACAACGATTTTTACGGGAAGGATTTTTGAGCGGTGCGGTCAAGTAAGGGGTTGGGGCATAAAATTAAGCTCGATATACCGAACAAATAATCAATAGACTGCTGCTGATTCTCCTCCGGCTGGCAAACGGGACGCCCGCGTGTGGGGGAACAACAGCCCCCCTACGCCCGCCAGAACACCTTCCTCCTCGCGAACCATCCCACCACATAGGCGAGTAACA
>SLQE01000440.1 GCA_007131635.1 Bacteroidota bacterium
AGAAATGCCCGGCGATCGGTATCGAAACCGGTTACCTTTGCACCGGCAACACCAAGGAATGTATACTTTGATGTTCCCTCATCTACGATATCTTCATTGTTCGTTGGCAAGTTTACATTTATACCCTGCTCAATAATATTATCCTTGCAGTCCATCTTGATGATATATTGTGAATACTGCAGATTCACGATATCCTGATACAGTAACCAGTGATTTGAATACTCGACAAAGGTAAACAATCTGAGCCTTCGTTTTCTATCGCTATCATTGGAGAGTTTACAGAGCCAGTACTCGTAGTCTTTTTCGAGCGGAACAAAATACGTCGTCTCGCTTTTAATATTTGAGTATTCCGATTCTATTATAGTATACGCCGATCCGTGGCGGCATATTGATTGATATGTATCGAGCGGTTTCCCCACCGGCTGCCACGATGCCGACCAATAATCATTACTGTCCTTATCGTGGATGTAGATGTATCTCCCCGGTTGGTCCATCGGGATGGTGTTCGTACGGAAGCGCATGAAGCGCCCCCGTGCGGCGGATTTATAAAAGCTATACCCTCCGGCATTGTTTGTTATGATTGCACCATACTTCGTCGATCCAAGATAGTTGCTCCATGAAGCCGGAGTCGCGGGATTGGTTATAACATACTCTCTCTTATCATCATCAAAATATCCATACTGCATAATAAACTATCCTGTATCGAATAATATTGTGCTGTTCAATAGTTCAAAAAGGTTACGACATATCCACCGACTCCCCGCGTTCCGCCCTTCTTGCCTCAAGCTCGGCAGTCATTTGCTTAACTTTTTCTTCATTAAGAGGATAGGTCAGATATATCGCAAGCGCCAATAATCCGAGTCCCGCAGGGATTATGCTGAAGAGGAGGATTAAACCGTGAAGACTCTCGGCAGTTTGAACTACATGAGGTTCAAATCCTACACTCGCCATCAGAGTCAACGCAATATATGCACCTATCGCCCAACCGAATTTTTGAGACATGGTGGATGCGGAGAATACCAGACCCGTTGCGCGTCTGCCCCGAACCCACTCATTGTAATCCGCTGTGTCGGCATACATAGCCCAGAGTAGAACACTCAGCGGACCTCCCGTCATAGAACCGACGATCTGCAGTATATATATGATGGGCAGCTGATCGGCCGTAAGGAAGTAGATCGATCCCGTACTGAAGATCGCAACGAGAAAGAATGTTATAAAGGTTTTCTTTTTGCCGAGTTTTTTCGATACCCACAATACAACGAGGACGCCTAGTAATGAAGAAAGCTGACCGATGGTATTGTACGCCGAGACGAGCACTTCAAAACTATAGGTGCGTGTTTCAAAAAACGGAAGACTGAGCTCCTGAACACCTATATAATATCTGAAATAGTGCGCGGTTACACTGCTACGGACGGCAACGAAAAGAATAAACGTGATTGTTGTTATGAGAAGAATAACCCACGGTTTGTTGGTTATCAGTTCGTGAAGATCTTTCTTTATAGAAGACTGCTGTGATTTCGGGGGGAGGACTCTTTCACGTGTTCCCTTAAAGGCAATAAGGAAAAACACTATGGCTGCGATTCCGTAAATCATAAATGAGTATTGCCATCCCTGAGCGACATCATCACCGCCGAGCCAAGTGGTCATCGGTAAGAGTGTCGCGGAGACAATAATTCCTGCCGCGAATGCAAAAATAAATTTAACCGACGATACCGCTGTCCGGTCCTGAGAGTTCGGTGATATCACACCGAGTAATGCAGTATACGGAATATTTATTGCCGTATAGAGGACCATAATAAGAATGAACGTACTATACGCCCATATGATTTTTCCCGTTGTACCGAAATCCGGCACGGTAAAAGCAAGAACACCGGCAACGGCGAATGGCACACATAACCACAGAAGATACGGTCTGAATTTCCCCCATCGGGTTTTGGTTCTGTCGGCTATTATGCCCATGAGGGGATCATTTATCCCATCGAAAAGGCGAACCACAAGGAACATGGTTGCCGCAATTGAGGCAGGAAGTAAAAATACATCCGTATAGAAGTAGGTGAAATACAACATAAATGTTTGCCAGTATAGTACCGAGGCAAGATCCCCGAATCCGTACGAGATTTTTTCTCTCAGCGGTAGCACTTGTTTTGGTCCGTTTACTTGAGTCATATTCTGAATAATTGAAGGTTACTATAACGGTGATGGATAAATACCGGTTATTCTATTAATCAATTTGATTGATTAAATCGATATTAGGTAAGTAATGAATAAAATCGAGAAAGTCAAGGCCTTCGATGTTTTTTACTACAGTTTTCCGTCTAATTTTTTCTCACTTCTACAACACGGCTGCCACGCCCGATTTTGTCAAAGGTCCGCAGTTTAACGATATCAACTCCCTCCAATTCCACTGGTGTATCATAAAGCGGTGACGTCGCGACCGGATCAGTTCCGTCAAGCGTATACCGGATAATCATTCCCGGCAGAGAGACATTCGCCTTTAGTTCTCCGTCTTCGATAACAGCGCCGGGCGGAGGAATGCGGTATTGATAACCGTCGTTCATTCTATCCAGCCGCGGAAGCTCCCGCTGTCCAAGACGGTTTGCGAATTCATTCCAGGCAATTGCACGTGCTTCAAGTCGGTCATCGCGATTTTCGATTTCCATCCATGCCTGCTCCGGCACCCACGCACGTTCGGCAAGTGAAATGATCCTCGGAAGAGCCATGTATTCCACCCGTTCGGGACTTCTGAACGTCTCGCCCCAGAGTTGTCCCTGTAATCCGCGAATATTCTTTCTTCCTTCATCGGTCAGTTTCTGGAGATTGTCATAAGCGTTTTCCGGAATCGTTTGTCCCATCTGATTCACTACCCCGCTCTTATACAAGTTGAATGGTATAAATGAAAACGGATCCGGAGTATCTACGTATCCCGCCCAATACAGACCGGCCTCTTCGGGGTGTTTATTATACGCAAGATCAAAATAAAAATTCGAAGCATGGCACATAACAATACTATATCCCGCGTTGGCGAGTTTATACGAGTATTCTTCCGTTCCGGCACCCCAGATATTCGACCAGACATAGGGGATTGCAGCACCTGCAAATGCCGGGTTAAGTTCTTTCGAACCGCCATAATATCCGATCAGCGCGATCTCTTCCCACCCCGACATAACGACGCCGCGTGTCTCAAGCATTTCTTTCATTCGTCCGAAAAACCATACCTGCAACTGATCCACCGAATTCAGACCCGGAGTCTCCTCTATCAGAGCCCGGCATTTCGGCGAGTCGACCCATACACCATGGGGCACTTCATCGGCTCCGATATGAATTGATGAAAGCGTAATTCCCGATTCCCGGTGCATATCGATGATCTCGTCGAAGACCACACCTAAAAACCGATACGTGGATTCCTGACACACATTGATCACGTTGTCATCCCACCTTTGTACCGATCTGTATTCAGATACATCCTCCGGTTCGTGAATTCTGTAGCGTTCCGCCT
>SLQE01000425.1 GCA_007131635.1 Bacteroidota bacterium
GAAACCTCATTAACATCCATACCGGTGCTCGGAGGAATTCGATTATTCTTCACCGAGGGTGATATCTCACCATACGCCAACGGTGAGATTGGTTTTCATATTCTGACTTCAAAAGTATCGGGGTTTGGTGAATCGGAATCGGACTCCGATATTGAGTTTGGATTCGGTTTCGGCGGAGGTGTTCTGTATGCCCTAACCTCTACCCTCTTTCTTGATGCAAACCTCCAGTATAATTCAATCAGTGGTGAAGGATCATCTTTAAATTTCTTCAGTTTGTTTGTCGGTATACATATTCCTTTCTGATAAGCTCCTGTATATATCTCTTTTTACGAAAGGCGAATCGATCCGGTTCGCCTTTTTTGCTTCTATAATAAAAAACTGTGCAAACTTCGCCGGGGATACAGAGATATACTGGCAGCAATAACCGCCGGTTTTTCTCTTCTTCTCTCTTGCATATATCAAAAAACTTCCCTAATTTCCTACAACCTTTTTATTAACCATTCACAAAAAAAGGAGTTCCACATGAAAAGAATTGTAATCGGTCTATGTGTTGTATTACTTCTAGCCGGTGTTTCGTTCGGTCAGGGCAATATGGGTGTCAGTGTTATGGGCGGTTTAACTTTCCCAATGGGAGATTTCGGTGATCTTTACGGAACGGGATTCGGGTTAAACGGCGTATTCCAATACTATATTAATCCCGCACTGGCAATTACCGGTACGACCGGGTTTATGAGGTGGAGTGACAGTATTACGTTTTTCGGTGAAAAACTGACAATATCAACTACCAGCATACCGTTACTTGGCGGTGTAAGATACTACTTAATGCCCGGTGACCTTTCACCATATGCAGGTGCAGAACTCGGTTTACATATTTTATCAACGGGTGTATCGGGCTTTGGTGAATCGGAATCTGAATCCGAAGTAGAATTTGGATTTGGTTTCGGCGGAGGTGTCCTTTACGCGTTAAATCCCAATTTATATCTTGATGCGAACCTGAAGTATAACTCGATATCGGGTGAGGGGTCTTCTTTAAACTTCCTCGGTCTCTTTGTCGGTGTGTATATACACTTATAATCCATCGGGGATTTATTCTATAATTATACAGAAGGCGAATCTAACCGATTCGCCTTCTGTATTTTTTAGCCGGCCTTTTCAACGATCAACTTCATTCCCCGGAACTCAAGTATCCGGACTTTGGTACCTTTCTCAATAACTGTATCCTGATCATTGACTTCCGCTTCCCAGATCTCGCTGTGGAATTTTACAAATCCGACGGGATCGAGTTTTTCCAATACAATACCCTCCTGATCGATCATTAACTCGGTGGGACTGAGACGGGGCCGGGAATATAAACGCCACGTAAACGGGACTGTCACCAGCTCCTTTACTATCCAGGCACCCGCCAGCAACCAGACCGCCCAGATCGGGACTTCCACAATATGCACAAAAAATAATGATAGCAGAACAAGTATGGAAATACCGGGTATCTGGTATAACAGATACCGTCTCAAGATCCGGTTAAAGGGTATATGCCGTATATTTGGTTTATCGGGTTTCACGCCAAATATTTACGCGTTAGTTGAATTCCTTTACCGCCTGTCCTGCGGCTTCGATCATCGGTTGTGCGGTGATGGGCGAACCGACCGCTCCCTGCATCCATATCTGCGGTGTTAAGCTTCCCTGTACACACATCCGTTCCATCTCGCGTGCAAGGTCTCTTCCCTTCAGATAATCCTCGATCTGAAATGCGATAATATGACCGATCGCATAGTCGGGTATGTACATTCCCAGACTGATCATATGAGAATAAATGCAGAGTAGAGACACATCCTCAATGCCATAGACCGGTGCATAATATTCGTTCCATACATCCGTTGCGATACGCTGTACCGCGTCGCGCAACCGCTGCGGCCCCGCATTCGGGTTGTCGTACATCCATCTCCACACGCGCATATCGACCAGCGAGACACCGGCTATTTCATACGTCATCCACATATCGCTTAATGTCCTCATTGCACCGGCCAGCGGATCGTCCGACGTTAAGCCGAGTATGTCAAGGTCGCGGTACTGGAACACAAAAGCGAATGCTTCGGTAAATGCGGTATTCGGTACGCCGTTCATCGTATAATAATCAACGTCTTCAAGCGTAAAGACCTGTTCTACATTATGGCCGAGTTCGTGTATCGCGATATTATATCCTTTATAATCCATACCGCCTTCCTGTATGCGCGACCGGAGATGTGCTTTATCCCCCTGCATACGTGCACCCCATGCATGTCCGGCACCGCGTGAAGGGTCGACCGTTATGCGTTCCGAGAGATATGCGGCTCTGTCCGGTGAAAATCCGAGGGTACTGAGTATCTGAGGCAACCGTTGTTCGAATGCGGCCGCATCGGGAAATCGTTCACGTACAATTTTATCAAGCTCGCTTTCGGCATACTGTCCCCGTGCTTTAAATCCGTCATACCAGATATCGAACGGTTCCAGCGTACGGCCGAGGCGTCTCTCGATAAGCCGCGCAATATCGTTGAGAACGGGTGCGGACAGCACCTCGATCAGCATTGTTTCAACTTCATCTTCAAGTATTTCACGCTGGCGATTGAAGCGCCGGTCGATTAATGTCGGTGTATCCGGCGTATAGGGATCGACCGCTCTTTCACCCTCGAATACCCGCCAGAAATGTTCATAGCGTGTATTCGGCTCGGGAGATGCATCCGTCTTTTCCTGTGTGCCCGCTTTCCATACCTCGTTAGTGTACGGATTCCAGTCGGCTTCATCGTTGTTCACCATAACAGCCGGAATCTCCTGCGCGATGATGCGCTGCATAACCTGATAAATCTTACGTTGCCGGTTCAATCCATCGGGATTTGCGTATTGTGCTTTCAACTCGTCGCGAAGCCCCCAGTGACTGATAAGCCGGAGGTTTTCGGGAAATAACCGGTTACCCTCGTTATCGATGAGGTTGTTCATGTAAATATTATAGTTCGCGATATAATCATCGGCACGCGTCCGGATCTCGCTTTGCTTTTGATTGACCTCTGCAGGGACACGGTTTACAAACCAATCGGCAAGTCGCGATTTCGCCCATTGCCTGCGGGTCCATCCGTCACCCTCTTTTGTTTTCTCTTCCAGTGAATATATGGGGAAATTCAACAGCACGGTAAATGCTATCTTCGACCGGAAAAGGTCCTCGGCGACGTGCGCATACACATCATACTCGCCGAACATATGATCAAGAGGCAATACCGGGCCGGTGTCCACGTGCAAATGCCACATAAACTGACGGTTTATGCGGTGCAGATTTCCGTACAGTGCTTCAAGATTTGTCTGGAACCGGTCAAAAACGAGATCGAGTTCATCCTGTTTATGATAAAAATTCTCAAGACAGAAATTCCGGAACTCCTCCTCCGAACCGTCGTCGCTCCGCCACCGTTCGGCAACCTGCGACACGCCGGTGCGTATCCGATCGGCATGTTC
>SLQE01000121.1 GCA_007131635.1 Bacteroidota bacterium
ATACCATGCCGGAGAATGTTCATACTAGGTGGACTAGTTTTGAAAATCCGGAAGGGGAAAAAGGAGCCGGAGGAAAGGCGAATAAAGGTGCGAAAGGTCATGCATACGATAGGGTTCTCTCGGGAGAAACAGTAACGCTATTGGATATGGGAGGGGCCGGTATTATCCATCGAATATGGATGACGATTAATGAGCGTGATCCCGAGATGTTACGCTCACTCCGAATTGACATGTACTGGGATGGTACAGAGAAGCCGGCGGTATCCGTACCATTAGGTGATTTCTTCGGTGTGGGGTTAGGTCAGCGCGTTCCGTTTGAAAGTACTCTGTTTTCAGATCCTGAGGGACGCTCGTTTAATTGCTTTATTCCTATGCCGTTCAAAAAGAGTGCCCGGATAACGATAACAAATGAATCACATCGAGATCTGATAATGCTTTTTTACGACATAAACGTAGTGATGAAAGAACAGCATGAAGATGATGTGCTCTACTTTCATGCATTTTGGAACCGCGATCTACAAACAACCCTTGGTGAAGATTTCGAGATTCTCCCTAAGATTGAAGGTTCAGGCCGTTTTTTGGGTACAAATATCGGCGTTATTACCAATCCGGTATATGAAGATACCTGGTGGGGAGAGGGAGAAGTAAAAATGTATCTGGATGGAGATGGTGATTATCCTACACTTGTCGGAACGGGAACCGAAGATTATATCGGTACTGCCTGGGGACAGGGAACGTTTGCCCATGCCTACCAGGGTTCCCTGATCGCAGATCGCGAGAACGGATTTTATGCATTTTACCGGTATCATATTCCCGATCCGGTTTGGTTTTATGAAGATATCCGCGTTACAATGCAACAGATCGGCGGCGCACAAACTAATAAAGTGATTGAACTTATCGATAATGGCGCGCTTCTACAACCGGTCACGGCAGGAAGAGTCAATCTGCTTGAAATGGACCCGGTTCCCGATATCCGTGATCCCGACTACCCGGGCGGTTGGACGAATTTTTATCGTGAGGATGACTGGTCTTCCGTTGCATATTTTTACCTGAACCGGCCGACAAGCAATCTCCCGATACTACCTCCGGTTGAGCTGCGGATAAAGAAACTGATTGAGTAAGACTGATAGACTGAAAGAGCGAAATATCTTATGATTATATAGGAAGAACAACTTTCGGTGTTCACCGATATTCATCGTTTATCGCCGCATGTGACATTTTAATAATATGAATACGGTTCGAATGTAAATTTAATTTATTTACGAAAATAACATGGGAGCTACCATGGGTTTGAAATTAGTTCCTCGCATTTTTATTATGCTGTTCCTTCCGCTTTTCGTTTTTGCCCAGTCGGGTAAAATTGAAGGCACGATAACCGACGCCGAGACAGGTACTGTGCTGATCGGTGTAAACGTTGTTATCGAAGGAACATTCCTTGGCGCTGCAACAAATGCACAAGGACATTTCGCAATATTAAACGTACCGCCGGGAAGACATACCGTAACGGCATCGATGATCGGTTACGACCCCGTACGGGTTCTCGATGCCCGCGTAAACATAAACCAGACAACAACCATAGACATAGCATTGCGTGAGACGGCATTAGAGCTTGAAGAAGTTACTATTGTTGCAGAGCGGCCTATCGTTCAACGCGACGTCTCGGCAAGTGTTATTTCTATCGAATCCGAAACCATTGAGAATCTTCCCGTGCAATCGATCGATCAGGTGCTGTCATTGCACGCTGGCATTGAGATGGGAAACGAAGGTATAATTATCCGTGGAGGAGGCGCACGTGAAACGAGATTTTTAGTAGATGGATTATCGATGGATGACGAACGTTCCAATATACCGTATACGGCAGTGAGTCTCAGCTCACTACAGAATGTACAGATACAAACGGGTGGATTTAATGCCGAGTACGGCAACGTCCGGTCGGGAATAGTGAATGTCATCACGCGCGAAGGATCAGCGGATCGATATTCCGTACGGGCAATCATACATTATAGTCCTCCTGCGCCCAAAAATTTCGGTCCGTCGGTTTATGCGATGGATAGCTATTTTAACCGGCCATTCACGGATCCCGATGTTATGTGGACGGGAACCAACAGCGGAGCGTGGGATCTATATATGCAGGGCAGATATCCGGAATTTCAGGGTTGGAACGCGGCATCAGAGAGCACTATTGCCGACGGCGATCCATCCACGGATTTAACGCCGGAACAATTGTACAGAATCTGGCAATGGTATCGTCGTCGTGACGGTAATATACAAAAACCGGATTATACAATTGATATCGGATTGGGCGGACCGGTACCACTTGTGAGCCGGGCACTCGGTGATATGCGATTTTTCGCGACGTATTTCGAAGAGCGCGAAATGTTTGTTTTTCCGCTTTCCCGTGATAGTTATACCGATCGACACGGTCAGCTTCGCATTACCTCCAATATAACGCCTTCTATAAAACTGAGTGTCACCGGATTATACGGTGAATTTCATTCGGTATCTCCCTATGATTGGATGACAACCCCAACCGGAAGATTGATCAGAAGCCAGGAAGAAGTTGCCAATTTTGCTTCAAGCACCATATTGTATATGCCGGGTTATTTCAGCCCGGGTTCTATATATAGAAATATGATCGGAATGAAGCTTACCAATGCAATATCTCCGAGAACGTACTACGAGGTCCGTGTACAATATAATTCGAACCGGCATAATGTATATCAAATTGCCGATCGTGACACGTCAAGAAAATATGAATTATGGACGGGTTTTTATATCGATGAAGCGCCGGAAGGATATATCGGACATAATGTACCGACACAAGGATTGAGTCACGGCATGGGAATCGGTGGGTGGATGAATTTAGGACGGGATACCACAACAAATACAACGACTTCGTTCAATTTTGATATTACGAGCCAGGTTGCTACAAATCATCAGATAAAAGCAGGTATCCATTTTACATATAACGATTTTCGAATTCGTTCGTATACCGAACACCCGGCGATGGATACATGGAACAGAACGCAGGTATACGACGTATTTCCGTTCCGGGTCGGCGCCTATGTGCAGGATAAAATGGAGTACGGTGGATTCATCGCGAATATCGGCTTGCGATTGGATTACTCGGATCCAAATATCGAATGGTATGATCTGGATTTATATGATGTATATTTCACACCGGGTTACGGTAACCGGATAGAGGAAGACGTTCCGCGGAAAAAGATCGATCCGGTGTGGAGTTTGAGTCCGCGGCTCGGCATCTCTCATCCGATTACGGAAAATTCGAAGTTATTCTTCAACTACGGACACTTCCGGTCTGAAGCGAGTTCGACATTGCGTTTCCGGCTCCAGCGGGAATTCAGCGGTCTGGTTACCTCTATGGGCAATCCAGGCTTACACCTGGAGAAGACGATCGCATACGAGCTTGGCTATGAACAGAATTTGTTTGATAGATTCCTGCTCAGGTTGG
>SLQE01000205.1 GCA_007131635.1 Bacteroidota bacterium
ATCGTCGATAATAAATTCGTGTTCGTCCGGGGTATAAGCGAGCGCTACAGTAAGGCTACGCTCAACGGCGGCTCGCTTGCCAGTACCGAACCCGACCGGAAATCATTCGCGTTCGATATGATACCGGCTAACCTGCTCGAAAATACAATCATATCGAAATCATTCACACCCGATCTTCCGGGAGATTTTGCAGGCGGTCTGGTAAGGATGAACACAATAGACTTTCCTCCGGATCTTATGGTTACGGTAAGCGGATCGGCATCGTACAACAATGTTAGTACCTTCAATCCATTTAATTCATACCCCGGTGGGGCAACCGATTATCTCGGTGTTGATAACGGGGCACGGGCTCTTCCCGCCGGACTGCCGGATAACGTAAGCAATAATGAAATTACTCCTGCAGAACGGCTCGCCCTTGCACAACAGTTCCCAAATACATGGGGGCCGCTTTCACGCAAAGCACCCTTGAGTAACAGCTACTCCATCTCTTTCGGCGATGGTACGCGGCTGCTCGGCCAGGATTTTGGTTTCGTTACATCGCTCTCGTATCGCAGCAGTTTCGAGTTAACTGAACTCGAGCGGAACGAGTACGAGGCAAGCGGCGAACCGCGGTTTTTATATAACGGAACACAATCACGGTACTCGGTCCTGTGGGGAGGCATGTTTAATTTCAGTTATAAAATTTCAGAATATCATAAACTGAGTTTAAAAAATACCTACACCCGCTCTGCCGACGATGACGTAACCATATTACAGGGACCACAGTTTACCGACATAAGCGCTGATCTTATTCATACGGGCCTGCGGTTTGTTTCACGATCGGTCTATTCGGGACAGCTCGGCGGTGAACATTACTTTAAAGGAATCGGCGGTTTACAGCTCGACTGGAGGATATCGCATTCGGTTTCAGACCGCAACGAGCCCGATTACCGCCGTGTGATTTACGGTCGTTCCTTCGAAGCACCCCCCACTGAACCCTACTATGCATTACTCGGGTTTCAGGCAAATTTAAAGAATGGCGGCAGATTTTATTCTAATCTGCAGGATAAATCGAATTCCTATGCCACTAATTTTACATTGCCCGTGCGTAATGCACAGATCAAATTCGGTGGATCATTCGATGATACAGACCGCGACTTTACTTCACGATTGATCGGTATCATCATTAACGCGCGCGGCAACGGATTTACCGATCCCGACTTATATTACCTGCCGATCGACTCGATATTTATGGCGGAAAACTTCCGACGCAACGGATTTTCGATAGACGAATACCGAAACGGAGGCAATAACTATACTGCTTTCCAATCCGTAGGTGCGGCGTATGCGATGGTCGATGTCCCTTTCCGTATATCTGATCTCCATTTCCGTCTCATTGCCGGGGCGCGTTGGGAAGAATCGAGACAGGAAGTACACACGATGAACTTGAATGCAACCGAGGAAATACATATAGAACGTACCAAAGCAAATATACTGCCGTCGGTAAATTTAGTATACCAGGTAACACCGATAACGAATCTTCGTATTGCCTATACGGAAACCGTTAACCGTCCTGAGCTTCGTGAAATCTCCAACTTTATGTATTTCGATTTCAGCACACAGACCTCGGTTCGCGGCAACATGGATCTTCGTCCTGCGAGCATACAAAACTACGACATAAGGTTTGAAACGTTCCCGGGATTGGACGAGATGGTCTCGGCAAGTATCTTCTATAAAGACATTACCGATGCAATAGAACAGGTTATTATATCCGGAGTATCGTTAAATGCAGAACGGACATTTATGAACGCAGATAAAGCAAAAAATTATGGATTTGAACTTGAAGGCAGAATGTCCTTCCGGCATATTGCGCCGGCATTATCCGACCTAAGCATCCGGGGCAATTACGCATGGATAAAATCGGAGGTCGACATCGAAGCCTCGGAAACGACACTCAGCCGCAAAGGCAGACCGCTCCAGGGACAATCGCCGTATGTTATCAACCTCGGACTGAGTTACGATAATATCGACCGCGGTACATCGGTAAATATACTGTATAACCGGTTCGGCAAGCGTGTGATGGAGATCTCCACCGCATTTGAGGGTGAATTGGTAGAGCTTCCGCGCGATCTGATCGATATAGTTGTTACACAGCGCGTATTCAATTCTTTTGAAATGAAACTGACCGCGAAGGACATCCTTTCCAAAGAACAGGTTTTTATGCAGGACGACCTCAAAATACGCGGGAACAGACGCGGTAGTTCGTATTCACTCGGTATTTCATATAAATTCTAAAAAAAAACAAAACCATTAACAAATAACCTTTAACAAATAACTGTAACAAAAAATGAAAGGATACACAATGCAACAGCTTTACCGAACACTTTTTCTGATCCTCGTGGGATCGATGCTTTACGGCAGTGCACTCTTTGCACAATTTGTAGGCGACGATGTCGTCATTGTTCAGGGGGACATAACGACGGATATGACACTCACCAATGATAAGCGGTATCAATTGATTGGTTTTGTCAATGTCAGGGAAGGCGCAACGCTCACAATCGAACCGGGCACGATCATCTTCGGCGACCGTGAATCGAAAGCGACGCTTATTATCAACCGCGGTGCATATATCAATGCAGTCGGTACGCCGCAACATCCGATAGTTTTTACCAGTCCGCAGCCACCGGGTTTTCGAGAGCCGGGCGATTGGGGTGGAATTATTATCGCGGGTTACGCATCGGTAAATACCGAGAACGGTTTATTTGAAATCGAAGGCGGCACCGGAACGATCGCAGGCGGCGGTGCAAATCCGATAGATGACGACAGCAGCGGGGTTATGAAATACGTGCGCCTTGAGTACTCAGGTATTGCCTTCGCTCCCGACAACGAAATTAACGGTCTGAGTATGTCCGGTGTCGGCAGCAGAACGGTAATCGATTACTTCCAGGTCAGCTACAACGGCGATGATTCGTTTGAGTGGTGGGGCGGAACCAACAATCACAAATATTTAATATCGCTCGCTGGGGTTGACGATGATTGGGATACCGATCTCGGATACAGCGGGAAAATTCAATTCGGTCTCAGTATCCGCCATCCGAACATTGCGGATATCAGCGGCAGCAACGGATTTGAAACAGACGGTAACCCAACCGGCAATCCCGAAATGTTACCCAGGACCTCTCCGGTATTTTCAAATATGACGGTAATCGGTCCGCGTCCGACACCGACATCGTTTTCACATCAGAACTTCCGCCGCGGCATCCATGCCAGGCGTGCAACACGGACATCGGCATTTAACAGCATCTTTATGGGATGGCCGACCGGAATACTCCTCGACGGCACCAGCGTAAAAGAAGATGCCGAAGCCGGAGAACTCGTCATTCGAAACACAATTGTAGCACAGGGCGGCGTGACAACAAATGTCGACGGGTTCGATGCAATGGCATGGTTTACAACCGAGGGTTGGGGAAATCACTATTTTGAAAC
>SLQE01000362.1 GCA_007131635.1 Bacteroidota bacterium
ATGTGAGGCAACGGGCAGGTGAGCCTTCATATAATGACCCAGAAATACCTCGATGTCGCCCTCAATTTTATTAAGGTGTCTCTATGTATAAAACAGGACTGTTAAAATATAAAACCTGGAAGCCCTCAGTACAGGCTTGATGCCCAAGTGCAGAAGCAATGAAGCTCTTGCCAGTTCCTATAGCACCCGTGATAAGAACATTTTCAGCTTTTCGAAGCCGTTCACATCCGGAGAGACGTAACAGAAGGTTTTTATCGAGTTCTCTCAATTGTGAAAAGTCGATCAGCTCGCTGCAAGGATAGCCATGAAGACTTCCGCCTCGGTAATCTCTCCGGTTCTTTTATTGGCGATGTGGAGTTTTGAGTCGTTTAATCTCTCGTATTTTTCCATAGAGGTTTTTCCTCTGGGCATAGTTGTTTCCTCCATCTGACTTTGTAAAATTGAAATGGAGAAATATCGTTAAATTGGGGTTTTACGTTCTATTAGATAACAAGGTCGGTGGCAGGTTTCCACCGGAATGGGTGGCAGCTTTCAGCCGGTGTACGCACCTACTAACAACATGTGAATTGTAAATGAATATTACGCGGGTTAAATATCAAGTAACAATCAAATAAGGACATACCGATTTTAAGACCCGGTGGAATGAGAGTCTGAAGCGTTGAATAGGCTCACCATTAAACTTATTGGTACAAAGTAATTTGGCGGGGTTATTTTTCAAGAATATATCGAAATAACTTACCCCTGCTCAGCGTTATCCTAAAGCAATTTTTTAATACCTATTTTCCAGCGTGATCACACGACTTCCACGCCCGCGGGTGTCAAATGTTCGTAACTTGATAGTTTTATTACCATTCAATATTACAGGTTCGACATACAGCGATGAACCGACCGCAGGTTCACCTCCATCGGTTGTATAACGGATTTCTAATCCCGGATAAGCGACATTTGCTTTAAGCTTATTATTTTCAATTACTGCTCCCGGCGGCGGTATTCGATATTCATAGCCGCCATTCATACTATCGAGCCGGCGAAGTTCACGCTGGCCTAATCGATTGGCAAACTCATTCCATACACTTTCAAACGCTTCAAGTCTTTCGGAGCGGCTTACAATTTCCATCCAATCCTCATGAGGTACCCACGCACGTTCTGCCAGAGATATTATTCGGGGCAGCGCCATATATTCCACCCGTTCAGGACTTCTGAAGGTTTCACTCCAGAGTTGCCCCTGCAAACCGAGAATGTTTTTCCTTCCTTTATCTGTAAGCTTCTCAAAATTATCATAAGCATCTTCCGGAATTACACGACCCATTCTATCTTTCATACCGCTCTTGTACAGATCAAAAGGAATGAACGCAAAAGGATCGCGTGTATCCACAAATCCCGCCCAATATAAACCAATTTCCTCAGGATGTTTATTATATATAAAGTCAAAATAAAAATTCGAAGCATGCGACATTACGATTTCATAGCCAGCGTTAGCAAATTTGTAGGAAAAACCTTCGGTACCACCTCCCCATATGTTCCACCATACATACGGTATCGATCTGCCCGCAAAAATCGGGTTGGCCTTACTTCTTCCGGTTTCAGGATCTCTGACCAATAAAAATTCTCCCCATGCAGACATAACAAGACCGCGTTTCGAGAGACTATCTTCCATTCTGGTAAAGAAATAATACATCAAATCGTTCGCCGAATTTACCTCGTCAGATTCATCAATATACTGTTTGCATACAGGAGAATCTCTCCACGCACCAAACGGAACCTCATCGCCGCCAACATGAATAGTAGTAAGCGATGCACCGGCTTCCCGGTACATATCGATCAACTCATCGAAAATGACATCCAGGAAACGATACGTCGATTCCTGGCATACATTAATAACGTTGTCATTCCATCGCTGTACTGACATATATTTCGATTCATCGTTTGGATCATGTATTCTGTAGCGATTTGCTTCTTCGATTTCGTTTTCATCTAATAGCCGTTTGTACCGTGCATTCATACTTACAAGTGCTGCACGGGCATGTCCCGGGACATCAATTTCGGGAATTACTTCGATATGCCGCTCATGAGCATAACGGAGTATCTGCTTAAATTCCTCCTGTGTATACCAGCCGCTTCCCATCGATGCATCAGGATATGGTCCCGATCCTAATGAGGGCATAAGATTATCGCTCTCATCATGGGTATGTCCTCTGCGGCCGCCGACTTCGGTCAACTCCGGGAAAGCATTAATTTCCAGCCGCCATCCTTCATCGTCGGTAAGGTGAAAATGAAACTTGTTGAGTTTGTATAGTGACATCACATCAAGAAGTCGTTTCACTGTTTCGACCGATTGAAAGTTGCGAGATACATCCAAATGAAGTCCGCGATAAGTAAATCCCGGAACATCGGTTACGGTAACGGCACCGACCGTGATCATGCTTCCCGTCGATTGCCATACGTCTAACGGGAACAATAATCTCAAACTCTGGATACCGTAAAACACACCTGCGGCATCACTGCCTTTTATTTCAATTCCTTCGCCGGTAATCTTTAAAGTATATGCTTCTTCACCATATTGTTTAATTGCGCCATCTATCTCAATATCACCAATCCTGAGTAGGATCCCCGTATTCTCTATCGATCCATCTCTCTTTATAATTTGAGGCCGTACACCGAAATGCTGTTTAAAAGAATCGGATAAAAACCGGGCTTCACATTCCAGACCTTCTTGATAATAAATCAGTGTCTCACTCGTGATTGTAAATGATCCCTCACCATTTTCAATTTTTACAGGTGTTGGAACGATATTAACGAGTTTTTCAGGTTCAAGTTTATAAAGTTGAGAATTCCGCTTATATACTATGTCCGGTGATGACACGGGTACCGCATCATCCGGATGACGATTTAATTGCTCATCCCGGACAAATGGTTTAACTACCACATTGACCGGCACAATACCTCCACCGGAAAATTCAAAATATGAACCGGCGGGAGCTTCGAATTCTGTTATAACAGAACCGGATGCTTCAAACGAAAATTTTAACCCTTCACCGGGTTGCAAAGATTCAAATTCACGGGTTGGATTAAGTTTATAAAAATCACCGTTGATATGAGTTAACCGTACCTGCGAAGAAACTCTCTCCGTATCAATAAGACGCATAAAATTAAAATAAAGCGTCCAGTCGTCCTCCAGCACCGCTCCGCTTTCATTGACGAGTTTGAGTTGCGAGCGAAACCGGTTTTGGTCGATAAAATTAGATTCTACCTCCCAATGTAAATGATAATCATACACAACGACATCATTTGAAATGCCATTACAGGGGGTAAGTAAAAGACCGATAAATATATTGAATGATAATATATTATAAAATATAACTTTGATCATAATAATTTAAACCTTGTAAAAAATTATTCTTCGAGCCAGAGGATGCTGGTGACACCGCGGGGATAATATTTGCTTCCGCGGGCGATACC
>SLQE01000064.1 GCA_007131635.1 Bacteroidota bacterium
CCGGTGTTCAATAACAGGAAGCATCCGGTTCCGTATGTATTTTTGGCTTCGCCGACGGAGAAACATGTTTGCCCGACTACCGCTGCCTGTTGATCTCCGAGGTTGCCGCAGACCGGGATATTTTCCGGTGTGTATCCCCATAAAGCGGGATCGCTTGACGGGCGGATATCGGGGAGCATCTGTCGCGGGATAGACAATATCTTCAGAATATCATCATCCCATTCCAGTTTTTTCAAATCCATGAGCATGGTTCGGCTTGCGTTCGTTACGTCCGTGACGTGCGCGCCTCCGTTAACGCCGCCGGTCATGTTCCAGATCAACCATGTATCGATGTTGCCGAATAATGCATCCCCCTTATCTGCCGCTTCACGCACGCCGCTTATGGTATCGAGTATCCACTTAATTTTCGGACCCGAAAAATATGTTGCAAGCGGAAGACCTGTTTTTGATCGGAATCGGTCCTGTCCGCCATCGTTTGCAAGTTCATTACAGATTTTGTCGGTACGTGTATCCTGCCAGACGATTGCATTGTAATAGGGTTTACCCGTTTTCCTGTCCCAGACGACCGTTGTTTCACGCTGATTTGTCACTCCGACGGCGGCAATACCGGTCTCTTTCACGTTTGCTATATTCAGAGCGTTTTTCATAACGCTCCTGGTCTTTTCCCATATCTCTGTCGGGTTATGTTCGATCCATCCCGGCCGCGGGTATAGTTGTTCGTGTTCCTGCTGATCGATTGCAATAACCTCACCGCTATGATTAAATATCATCGCCCGCGTGCTCGTTGTACCCTGATCGACAGCCAAAATATATGTGGACATTATTGCCTCCTGCCTGGTTGTATCAGATGCCCCATTTCAGTGCGGGTGTTTTCACGGGTGCGTCGAATAAACGTATCATTTCATCGTCGGCTTTGAGCAGGGTAATTGAACAACCCTGCATCTCGATTGATGTTATATACGGACCGATAAGGTTACGGCTGATTTTCATTCCTTTTTTACTGCAGATCTCGGCAACTTTTCTGTATACACCATAAAGTTCAGATACGGGCGTTCCTCCCATGCTATTTACAAAAACGATGACGGTATCGCCTTCTTTGTACGACGGATCCGTTCTTTCGACCTCAATCCAATCCCCTTTATCCTCATCCCATTCCCGGAGATAGCGTGTGTATGGTTTGTCTTCGATAATTGTAAGTGTCATTTCCTCGACGATCTCGTCGGCCGGTTTGATTTCGGAACGTGTTATACCCGGTTCGCCGTGAATACCGATGCCTATTTCGATTTCATTATCGGCAAGTTCGAACGAAGGTTTACCGCTTGTGGGGGTAATACACGGAGTCAGAGCCATGCCCATACTGCGTCCGTTGGTGTTTACCCGGCGACAGAGGTCGGCGAGTTTTTTAAGATCATATCCCGCTTCGGCAGCCGCACCGACGATCTTTTCCGCGAGTACCGTGGTTCCCACGCCGCGCCGTCCGGCAGTATATAAACTGTCCTGTACCGCAACGTCGTCGTCGATAATAACGTTTTGTACGGTTAATCCTTCTTCACGCACCATATCGGCAGCCATTTCAAAATTCATAACATCGCCGGTGTAGTTTTTGACGATGTAAAGAACCCCTGCACCGCCGTGAACTTTTCCGGCGGCTTCGAACATCTGATCCGGTGTCGGTGAGGTGAATATTTCACCCGGACAGGCGGCATCGAGCATACCGTGTCCGACAAATCCACCGTGCATCGGTTCGTGGCCGCTGCCGCCTCCGGAAATTACGGCGACTTTATTTTTTACCGGTGCATCGGCACGATATATAAAGGTTGGTTCAAAATGGACTTTAAGTAAATCCGGATGTGCTGCCGCCATTCCCTCGAGCTGTTCGCGTAAGACATGTTCCGGGTTGTTAATGAGTTTTTTCATGATGGAATTCCTGAATTCATGTGTTTGACATCGACGAACTATAGCCTGATAGTTCGGGACAAAGTAATGTATACAGAATGCAATCTATTTTCAACTTTTTTAAAAATATGTAAATCTTCAATAGTGAAAAAATAATTTCACCCGTGGGAAAATATACCTGAAATAAGCCGGTAATGGATTTTGTAATCATCAGCGAGATTACTCTAAGCTAATACAATGTAATTCTGGCATTATTTTTGTAATTATAAAGATATATACAATTACCATTACAGGGATTATGGAAATTCGATAAAAATGCGTACGGAATATGTTTTTAAAAAATGTCAGAATTGCGGCCGCGTATGGCGGAGACGGGAGGATTTCCTCGAAGATCCGGAAATCAGAACTGTCGGATACCAGGTAAACAGGCAAAAACTATTGAACGGATTGTTTTATTTTCATCATGGATGTTTTACCACACTCGCCATAGAAGTAAGACATTTTCGCGATCTCTATACCGGTGCGGTTCATCCCCATTTTGATATGGGCTCTGAAAAATGCCCCGGTTATTGTGCGATACGGGATTCATTTAATAAATGTACAAACCTCTGCGAAGGTACCTTTGCAAGAGACATTTTGAATCTGATAAAGAAATGGCCGAAAAATTGTAAATGTTCGGATTTTCATTGTCAGGACGAATTGCCGCTACAAATACAGATATAATGTGTTGCCGAAAACTGAATAAGCTTCACAGATCGGTTATTTGAGGGTTGTAATTATTACACTCTGAAAAGGTAATTTTTACCTACGAGAAAATTATACTTAATATCTATCGATATATTATATTGTTTTATTCATCTGTGACCCAAATCCGGGTATTATATAAATATTCGTTTCTGGTATAATTTTTGCGCTATTTGTAATACTTTACAAGTAATCGCTGGTGTTTGCAAAAAGAGTGCTGCACTTTCCATTACCGTTGAATCATATCAATCATTATCTGGCAACGCATTATTTTATATGCAGTTGCGAAAGTAATCAATAAATTTTACCGGACACCGGTGATCGGTGGTCGGAGTATTATGAAGGCGTGTGACCGATGGAGAAAAATTCTGTTTTTAAAAAATGTCCTAACTGCGGTTTTGTGTGGAATAAGCGGGAGGATTTCCTTGAAGATCCGGAAATTAGAATTTGCGGGTATCAGTTAAACAGAAGTAAACTCCTGAGCGGATTGTTTTTGTTTCATCACGGATGTTTAACAACTCTTGCGATTGAGGTAGAGCAGTTTCGCGATCTCTATACCGGCGCGGTTCATCAAAGTCTTGAAAAGAATCCTGAACACTGTCCCGGCTATTGTGACTCCCGGGATTCATTACAGAAATGTACAGTCCTATGCGAGGGTGTATTCGCGCGCGAGATACTACTTATGATAAAAAATTGGCCTAATAAGTGTAATTCCTCGGATTGTCACTATCAGAACGAATCACCTGTACAGATACAGCTATGATACACAATTAAACATCGTATTACAGGCATATTATC
>SLQE01000294.1 GCA_007131635.1 Bacteroidota bacterium
CATCCGACATCGGCACCCGCCGTGTAATCAAGCATCTCTTCATACGGCATCGCCCCGGTAAACGACACCCGTTCGGCAATATTTTTTCTCTGCGCGTATAGTTCGACATCTTGACGAAGGGCGCCATCTCCCATAATAACGATATGCACGTTATCGATAGCTGTTGCAATATCGATTATATGAAATAATCCCCGACCCCGCATCAACCATCCCTGATACAGAAATACAGAGTAGTTATCGGCTATATTGAATTTCTTTTTCAAAATATGTCTATCACCCGGATGCAACCGCCTGGGCGGATGGTTATTGATGGTAACGGGCAGCGGGATGTTATAACGTTGCCTGATGAGTTCGCTGTCGCGTTCCCCTGAAGTTATCGTGCTGTCTGTAAACCGGATACAGAAACGTTCGGCTGCCGACCAAAACCTCTGGGTTACCGGACGATTATGAAGAGATGCTATGGCAAAGTACAATTCTTTTGCATCGTACAAAACTTTTGATCCCGTAAAAAATTTTGCAGCTACCGCTGCGGGCAGACTGTACAGGTCCTCTGAAAGTATTAGCGACGGCCGTATGGCGATCATCCGCCAAAATGCCCGGATCCAGAAGTGAACATATTTGATCTTCGATCCAAGGTGCTCGATTACACGAAGCTCTTCCACCCGTATCCCGCCGAATTCACCCTCGTTATCCGTTTCTCCCGGACCGAGAAAAGTAACCTGCATACCGAACCGTTTCAGAGAGCGGGCGATATTCCTGCACCGGCCATCGGTACGTATATCGCCGATTTCCAGAACAACAGCTTTTGTATCGGGACCTCTGTGATGTGGCATTTACTTCAGTTTTTTCCAGAACGTTGACCGGAGTATTCCACGCGAATTGAATTTTTCTTTAAAAAAGATAAGATCGAGACTCGGTGTCATGGGATTTTCTGCCCGCGTATCCTGAGAAACACCGGTATCGAGGAATTTATATCCGTCCTTTTTTGCACGTGTTATGACTTCATACACCGCTCTGTATATCGGCCGAAGGTGCTGGTACTCATAGAGCATAGCAATATAAAAACAAAGTAATACATTGTCGTTACAATGAAACGTAACGACCCCGCCGATTGCTTTCCCCTCGTATCTTACAAGAAATAACCGAATAAGGTCGCCGTTCAGTTTTCTCAGGAGTTTCAGTTCATCGAGCGTGTGAGTCGGTTCGGCATTGTGTTTTCTTTTATTTTTGACCAGAATAGGATAAAACTCTTCGTATGAATCCGATTCCTCGATCGAAAGCACATCCTGACGAAGTGATCGCCGTATGATATTCCGCGTCGTTTTCTGAAATGATTTCAAAATATCATCCGTTTCGTGAAGCCGGATGACGTGCGAAATATAATGACGCTGGTACACAAAACCGCGATAAAGAAGCGCATATTCGAGATTATGAGAAAGCTCTTTCTGATAAATAAATGGTGCCGATGTCAGATACACTTCACGTATGCCTTCATCCCAGCAATAATCCTCAAATAAATCGATTATTTCGAGAGTCTCATTAAAATGTATGTCGCCTATGACAAACGATCCGTAGCTCGCTCCCGCCGGTGATTCATAGATATTGAGTCTATCCAATCCACCCGGTAAAACCGCACGCAGTTGCCCGTTTTTATAAAACATAAGGTGGTGAAACGGAAACTTATTATCTTCGTGATAATCAAGGAAGTGCTGCAAGTGGAACATTGTCCCGTTATTCGAACGCAGGACAAATGAATCCCATTCATCTTTTCGGGAGGGCTCGTATTTTACTATTTCCATGTCTTGATCGATAATGACTACAACCCGCGATATTATAAAACGTATTAATATAGCAATTAATTTAACCAAAAATCAACAAATTGCTCTTTTATTCTTCATTAGGTATATTAAGTAGTTTATATACCCGTAGAGAATTGAAAACAAATTTTGCTCCTCCCCCGTTTTTATGGAACTCTGGAAAAAGAATCTTTACACTATCTGGATAGCACAATTCATCACGATCGTCGGCATGAGTTCGGTCATTACGTTTTTACCGTTTTATGTCCGTGAACTCGGCGTAAGTGATAACGACCTTGTCGCACGCTGGAGTGGATTTGCGTTTTCCGGTCCGTTCATTCTGTCCTTCTTTTTTACGCCGTTCTGGGGGATGATAGGCGACCGATACGGACGCAAGCTGATGGTTATCCGCGCGGTGTTCGGACTCGGTATTGCACAGATCTTTGTGGGTTCCGCTCAATCGGTTGAACAGCTGATATTTTTCAGGATGCTGCAAGGCGCACTGAGCGGTTTTATCCCTGCAGCGCTTACACTCGTATCGGCAACCGCTCCGCGAGAACGTACCGGCTACGCGCTCGGATTTCTTCAGACTTCCCTCTCGGCCGGGATGCTCATCGGTCCCGTTATCGGTGGTGTTCTCGCAGACATGGTCGGGTACCGCCCGATCTTTTATATTGTCTCCGCACTTTGCTTCACGAGCGGAGCTTTTGTCATTATAATGGTGAAAGAGATCCCCCCCGGGAAAGAGGAAAAAAAGTTCTCACTGCTCGAAAATATCAAATTTGCTCTCTCCTCCTCTCAGATTGCATTGGCAATGATCGTTATTTATCTCGCACAATCATCGATTGTCATGCTCCAACCGGTATTTGCATTGTTCATCGAAAAGATCTATGATAACACACAATATATCGGTACCGTGACCGGAGCGTTATTCTCGGTTATGGGTATGGTCATGATTTTTTCCGCACCGTGGTGGGGCAACCGCAACGATCTGGTCGGTTATAAACGCAACCTGCTCATTGCAACGGCTGTCGCAGCTACGATGTTATTTCTGCAGGCATTATCCCAAACACCGTGGCATCTTGCACTGAGCAGAATGGGACTCGGTTTTGCGATGGGAGGAGTTGTACCGGCCCTCTATTCATCTATCAGCAAACAGACGCCGCTGAAGAGGCGGGGCGGAATCGTCGGAATCGCAACAAGCTTTACGATACTTGCAAATATAACCGGTCCTACTTCATCCGGTTATATAGCATCACATTATGATATACGGACCGTATTATTTATTACCGCCGGCGTTATGGCTATTGCGGTATTGATTGTCGGACAATGGATACGAGAACCCATAGTACCCGAAGAATCCGGGGAATCATAAAATATCAATTATTCAGGTTACAATAATGCAGACAAATAAATCATCTCAGGAACGGTTATTTCTAATCGACGGCTATGCACTCATCTACCGCGCATACTTCGCTTTTATTAAGCGTCCGCTCATAAATTCAAAAGGACAAAATACGTCGGCAATATACGGATTCGTAAACGCATTGCTTCGCATACTCAAGTCCGAATCACCCGATCATATCGCGGTTGTACTCGATTCAAAAGAGCCGACATTCAGGCATAAACGTTACAAAGAATACAAAGCTACGCGCGAACAAATGCCCGAAGATCTCGTATCACAACTGGATATGTTAAAGGAGGTCGTACGGGCATTTAATATTCCGATTGTCGAGATGCCGGGTTATGAAGCAGACGATATTATGGGCACGCTCGCCAGAATCGCTGAAAAAGAAGGTGTCGATACTTTCCTTGTTACAGGCGATAAAGATTTTATGCAACTTGTGAGCGATCGGGTAAAGATGTACAAGCCTCCGAAATCAAACGAAGAACCCGAGATAGTCGATATAAACGGTGTCAGAGAAAAATTCGGTGTTAATCCGGAATATGTTATCGATGTCCTCGCCCTCATGGGAGATTCGTCTGATAATATACCCGGTGTGCGCGGTATCGGTGAAAAGACCGCGATACCGCTCATTCAGGAATACGGTACGGTTGAAAACCTAATCGATAATATCGAAAAAGTTGAAAAGGAAGGTGTTCGCACAAAATTAAGTGAAGATCGTCAAAACGCCCTGCTTTCGAAAGAGCTCGTCACCATCGACACAAATGTCCCGCTGAACATATCATTTCATGAACTCAATGCAAATACCCGGGACACAGAAAAGCTGACGATACTTTTCAGGGATCTTGAATTCAAATCTATTATTGAACAAATGAGCTTATCAGTACCGGATGAAGACAGCACGGGAATAGTTAATAAGTCGATTTCATCCTCTGAAGTTGCATACCATCCCGTGCAGAATAAAGAACTCTTCGATCGAATGATCGGCGCACTAAAAAAAGCTGATGTTATTTCTTTCGACACCGAAACGACATCGCGTAATCCGCTCGAGTCAACCGTTGTCGGTATTTCATTTGCCGTCGATAAGAACAGGGCATGGTTTATTCCGCTTGAGGATCATGCAATCCCCGGGGTACACCTCAAAAATGAATTACAGAAGATCTTAAACAGTATGACTCTCAAGGGAGGGCAAAACATAAAATTCGATATATTGGCGCTGCGCTCCCTGGGATTGACCGTGAGCGATCCGCTCTTTGATACTATGATCGCTGCATTTGTGATTCGATCCGACGGCCAGCATAATCTCGACTCGCTCGCCAAAGAATACCTGATGTACGATATGGTATCGTACTCAGATCTTGTCGGTTCCGGGAAAAATCAGATGGATATCCGCGACGTGAATCCCGACGAGCTGGTTCGCTACGCCTGTGAAGACGCAGATATAACGCTTCAGTTGTGGAACAAGCTTAAACCGGGATTAGAGACCATTGATGCATTGCGATTATGCGAGGAAATAGAATTCCCGCTCATTACTGTTTTGTCAGATATGGAAGCGACCGGTGTCGCCATCGATGCGGATTTTCTCCGCACCTTATCGAAAAAATTATCGAAGGATCTGCTGAAGATACGCGAGGTAATCTACGAGCACGCAGGATATGAATTCAACATCAACTCAACCCAGCAGCTCAGCAAAGTGTTATTCGAGAGACTGAACTTACCGCCGGTTAAGAAAACGAAAACAGGTTATTCTACCGATACATCGGTTCTCGAGCGTCTGAAGGGTATTCATCCCGTCATCGACATGCTGCTTGAGTATCGTCAGTATACAAAGCTGCAATCGACATATATCGATGCACTTCCGAGACTGATCAATCCAAAGTCCGGCAGAGTCCATACCTCATTCAACCAGACGATCGCATCGACGGGAAGGCTATCGTCGAGCAATCCTAATTTACAAAACATCCCGATCCGCACCGATCTCGGGAGGTCGATCCGTAAAGCATTCATTCCCACATCGAATGATCACCTGATTATGTCATCGGATTATTCACAGATAGAATTACGTGTCATGGCACATGTGTCGGGAGACGCCGGTCTGCTTGATGCCTTCAAGAATAATGAGGATATCCACGCAACGACCGCCGCGAAGGTATTTGATGTACCGCTTGACGAGGTCTCAGCCGGTATGCGTCGCAAAGCAAAGGAAATAAACTTCGGTATAATGTACGGGATAAGTGCGTTTGGACTTGCCTCGCGACTTGAAATACCGCAGGGTGAAGCCGCGGATATCATCGAACGTTATTTTCATCGTTTCCCGGCCGTCCACCAATATATTCAAAAGACAACGGAAATAGCCAAGAAAGACGGCTATGTTACCACACTGATGGGGAGACGCCGTTACCTTCCCGACATCACAAGCAGAAATAAAACCGTACAGCAGAATGCCGTTCGTCAGGCAATCAATATGCCTATTCAGGGAACAGCGGCAGATATGATAAAGCTCGCAATGGTGCGTATTCACGACAAATTCAAAGAAAAGAAATTACAATCCCGGATGATCATACAGGTACATGACGAATTGGTGTTCGACGTGCTGAAAACCGAGCTTGAGGAGATCATAAAACTCGTCGAGCATGAAATGGAACATGCATTAGATCTGGACGTGCCGATTGAGGTCGAAACCGGTACGGGGAAAAATTGGTTTGAGGCACATTAAGCTAGTATCCCTCGGATTTCGACTGGTCATCCCCGGAAGGATTCGGATATTTCCCGGTATGCGATTTTAGAAGAGCTGCTATATCTTCCCAGTCGTAGTAATGAAACGTCCTGTCACTCGACATCATCACAAGCATTCCACGGGGAAATGCGAAACCCAATGGCGTTGAGGTAACCTCAACGCCGTCAGTATCGTTTGCGGAGACAGGAATGATTGCAATGACGGGATGGTCGTGAGGTTTGCCCGGTATACCTTCACGGGGAAATATCTGCAACCGGTGGCCGCCCTGATCTGAGACGAGTATGTATCCCGTTCCGTCATCATATGTATAAATTGCAATGCCTTCCTGATCGTCTACGAATCCTGATTTGCCGAAAAAAGCAAGCTCGTCATTGCTTGAATCGGGATCGGCGTAATATTTTCGGATACCGACTTCCTCATCGGAATAATAAACAAACCTCAGTTGGTTATCCACGGCGATTGCTTCGATTTCTTTTTCACCGCTATATTTTCCGAATTCCCTGACCTTCGTTCCGCGGACATGCCCCATACCATCATCTTCCAATAAATATTGCCTGAGATAACCCTTCTCCGGTCCGCTCTTACCGCTGACAATAGCAAATACCGCTTCGTCGTACGGTCTTTTGTAGAGCGCCACTCCCATCGGAGCACGGGTGCTATCGCCGTCAAATACCGGGATCCCGCCGTCATCGATGGGCTGCATATCGGGTAACGAAAACACTCTGATCATCATACTGTTTCGCTCTGTGGCAACGGCGATATCAATCGACCGGTTCTTAAAGCGAAATCCATACGCAACATCCACATTGTTCGGCCGTTTTAAACCGGTTACACTTCGTTCGTGATCAATCTCCCCGTTAAGATTGAATACGAATAACCCTCCATTCGTCGGGTGTTTATCAGTCCCGAGTACTATGCTTTTCATGGGATTGGCAGGGTGAATCCATATTGCCGGATCATCGCTATCAAACGGAACAAACTCTGTAACAACGGCCGGTTTCAATGTATCACCGACAAGCAACGTTGATTGTTTCCAGATGCCATAGCCCTCGCCCGAAAAATTCTCGCGGTCACATCCGATAATACATAAAGCGATTATCACAGGAACAAAAAAATACAGTGTCATGCTTTTCATTATTGAATTTTTATCTGATACAAACACGGATTTGCTCCTGTATATTTTTGTATTGAATATAACCGGTAGATTAAGGACATAGAAATATCACGGTACATTTTTCTTTTCCCGGGAGGAGGTCCTGTCAGGTCACGACGTCCGCAGCCTGTTTTTTATCAGTGACCGGATTTTCATTTCTTCGCTTACGGCGTCTTGCTTTGACAATGAGTCCGATTCCGAATACTATCAACAATACAGGCCAGAAATTGAATAAATAATATTCGATACTGTAGAGATTGAAAAGCTCGGTCGAATCGGCAATGATCAACAGTCCGATACCGGTAAAAAATATTGTCGGTATCAACAGATGCCAGTCGCGCACATTGTATATGTACATCATTAAAAATGAGAATCCGAGTATAAGAAATATCGCCGGTAGCAGAACAGGATAGCGATCGGTTAGCATATCCATACTCTCAAGAATAAAATATAAGCCGAGCAGAAAAAGCGCTGTCCCCCAGAACACTTTATTGCGGTCACCTCCGCTAAATGAGCGTACCACCAAAGTCGCTCCGAAAAGGACCATAAATCCCATCACAAAATTCCAGAACGATAACTGCAAGAGTCCCATTTGATCTGCGAGCAGCAGTAAACCAACGGCTATTAGTATAACACCGAGGGTCGGTATTTTCCGAACATTATTTTTAAATGACATAGTATTCTCTTATAGTATAAGAAATATTTGGTAATAAATCTTCATATAGTACGTTGGGCATTACCCCGATAAGGGTTTTTTATAGATGCTCATCCGGCACAAAAATTGCCATTGCAATATACAATAGTATTCCCGTACCGACCGATAGTATTGTCATAAATATAAACAGCAACCTCACGACGGTCGGATCCAGACTAAAATAATCTCCGAGCCCCCCGCAGACTCCAAAAAGTTTACGGTCGCGCCGCGATTTATACAATCGCTTATACGACGGTGCATCGTTATGTTCTGCGTTCATTTTGATATCTCCCTCCTGTTCAGGTTCGCCTCTTCCGGTCTGTCTGCGTTCCCGCGACTGTTGATGTGAATAGATCAGAGCCATACCCAGGAGAATGAACAAAATCGGCAGCACCAATCCCCATGATATATGCCAGATATGGTGAAAAGCAAACCATCCGAAATTACGCAACAGAAAGAGCAATCCGATAATTATAAAAATCACACCCCAGGTACGTTTCGGAGTATTTTTTGTCGGTGGTATATCGCCTGATTGTATCATTGCGAGATGATACGGATTAACGGGCATAATGATCATCCCGCCGATATATAACAATATCCCGGTACCGCCGAATAAAATTAAGAGGATAAACAATCCTCTGACTATTGTCGGATCAATGTCGAAATATTCGGCAATTCCACCACAAATGCCGTCGATCATCCTATCGCGTCGTGACTTATACATTCGTTTGGGCTCATTATATATCTCAGCGGCTGCCATGGTCGTTACTCCTTATGTTCAAATGCATACTATCCTTAGTATGGTGTACGTCAATTGAGATTGGAAGTTTCACATAAATATACAAAGTCAGCCCTATACGGGGGCTGACTTTGGAAACGGCGGCTCTTGAAGGGAACGGGTAGGACTAGACTTCCATTATTTCTCTTTCTTTCTGCTCAAGCAGGGAATCTATCTCAGCACTATACTTATCGGTCAACTTTTGAATTTCATCCTCACCTCGTTTCTTCTCATCTTCCGATATTTGTTTATCCTTTTCGATTTTCTTCAGCGAATCGTTCGCATCACGTCGAAGATTACGAATGGACACCTTTCCCTGTTCACCGTATTTTTTTGTCAGTTTAACGTATTCTTTCCGCCGCTCCTCATTCAGAGCGGGTATAGGGACACGAATGAGCGTACCGTCATTGGATGGATTTAAACCAAGATTGGCGTTCCGAATCGCACTCTCGATGACTTGAAGCATATTCTTCTCCCAGGGTTGGACGGTCAGGAGCGTCGGTTCGGGTGCTCCTATATTTGCAACTTGCTTCAACGGGGTAGGATTGCCATAGTAATCGACTTTAACGCCTTCGATAAGGCCCGGTGTCGCACGGCCTGTTCTGATGGTAATCAATTCGTGTTTCACGGCTTCCACCGCCTTTACCATTTTTTGTTTAGCGTCTTTGATAATATCTTGGACCATTGCTCACCTCTGTATTCTCTTCGATGTATGTGAATTAAATAGTATGAGCTACCCGGGTACCGAGTGTTTCTCCGAGCAGCAGTTTGGTAAGATTTCCGCGCTCGTTCATATTCATCACCACTATAGGCAAATTATTTTCCTGACAAAGTGTAATTGCCGTCAGATCCATCACGCGCAGTCCTCGTTTCAGAACGTCGAGATACGTTAATGACGTAAACATATTCGCCTTTGGGTCTTTTTCCGGATCGGCATCATAGACGCCATCGACCCGCGTGCCTTTGATGATGACATCGGCTTCGATTTCCACTGCCCGTAGTGCGGCTGCTGTATCGGTGGTAAAATACGGATTCCCTGTTCCAGCACCGAAAATAACAACCCGTCCTTTTTCAAGATGTCTTATGGCACGACGCCGTATGAAGGGTTCGGCGATCTCTTCCATTTTTATTGCACTTAATAATCTTGTGAACACTCCCCGGTTCTCCAGGGCATTTTGTAATGCGAGCGCATTTATAACCGTTGCCAGCATCCCCATTTGATCTCCCGTAACCTTATCTATACCGTCAGGTGAGTTGGATACTCCCCGATAAATATTTCCGCCACCTATTACGATACCGATCTGTACACCGAGGCTGACCGCGTCCTCAATTTCCTGACCGAATTGCGAGAGCACATCGACTGATATGCCGTAATCAAGACTTCCTTGAAGCGCTTCACCGCTCAGTTTCAACATAACACGTTTATATTTTGGCTTATTCATTCAAATAACGGTTATCATGTGGAGATAAAAAGAAAGGTCTCACAGCGGGAGACCTTTCCGGTTGAACTAATTACTATTTTCACCCAGGTGGAACGTTTGAAAACGGTTTACCCTGATATTTTCACCAATTTTTGCCGTCGCTTCGTTCAAGAGGTCCTGGACAGTTTTCGTCGAATCTTTAATGAACGATTGTTCGAGCAGACAAAATTCCTGGTAGAACTTTTCAAGACGCCCCTGTGCAATTTTCTCGGCAATAGTATCGGGTTTACCTTCATTTTTTGCCTGAGTTTTATATATCTCGATTTCTTTTTCCAGCACAGAGCCATCGACGTCTTCCCGGCTCACATAACGGGGATTCATAGCGGCGACCTGCATCGCGATGTCTTTTGCCAAACGTTTAAAGTCATCGGTCTTTGCAACGAAATCGGTTTCGCAGTTTAACTCTATTAAGGTACCAACCCGACCGCCTGTATGAATATATGCTTCGATAACTCCCTGATTTGCAAGTTTATCGGACCTTTTTTGAGCAATGGATGCTCCTTTCTTCCGCAGATAGTCTATTGCTTTATCAAAATCACCGTTTGATTCCTGCAATGCTTTTTTACAATCCATCATACCGGCGCCGGTCTTTTCCCTTAACGCCTTTACAGCTTCCGCAGTTATTGCCATAATCTCTTTTTACCTCTCTGTTAATGTAATAGAATCAACCTTTGTCATCAGAACCGGAGTCCGGTTCATCGTCGAAGGAACCCTCTTTTTCTGCTACGGCTTCTTCGACTTCTTCGTCTGTCGGTATTTGTTCCTGATCCTTTCGACGAATATTCCCTTCAATGACAGCGTCCGCAACTTTCGATACAATCAGTTGAATGCTTCTTGAAGCATCGTCGTTTGCAGGCATAATAAAATCTACCAGGTCCGGGTCGCAGTTAGTATCGACGATAGCGAATACCGGGATATTTAATTTATTGGCTTCGCTCACCGCAAGGTGATCTTTTTTAATGTCAACTATAAAGACCGCACCGGGCAGACGCGACATTTCGACGACACCGCCGAGCACCCGTTGCAACTTTTCTTTCTCGCGCATCAGCATCAGCCGTTCTTTTTTCGGCAGATTATCGAAGGTACCGTCGGTTTCCATTTTTTCGATGTTCGTATACCTTCTGACGCTCTTCCGTATTGTGCTGAAGTTCGTAAGCATTCCACCGAGCCAGCGTTCGGTTACATAATATGCGCCGCATCGTTTGGATTCGCTCTCGATTATTTCTTTTGCTTGTTTTTTTGTACCGACGAAAAGAATGCCTTTCCCTTCAGCCGCAACATTTGATACCGCATTGCAGGCATCCTCAACGTATACCTGAGTTTTTTTCAGGTCGATTATATGGATACCGTTCTTTTCCATAAATATGAACGGTTTCATTTTCGGGTTCCATCGGCGTGTGATATGACCGAAGTGTGATCCCGCAGCAAGTAACTCGGTGAGTTCTACTCGCGACATAGTTTTATCCTTTTGATATTTAAGTTATTATTCCTCTACTTTCGTCATCCTTACCGGGAATCCTTCGACAGGACACTCCCCGGACAGTCGGAAAGTATGTGTTTTTTTTTATTAACGTTTGGAGAACTGGAAGCGTTTTCTTGCTTTCGGTTGTCCGTATTTTTTTCGCTCTACCATTCTCGGATCCCTCGTGAACATTCTTGCTTTTTTCAGCGGATCGTGATAGGTTTCATCGAGACGCAAGAGTGCGCGTGCAATGCCGAGACGGATAGCGCCTGCCTGACCTGACCTGCCGCCGCCGCGGACATTTGCGACAACGTCGTACTTATCAAGTGCTTCGACTATCTCAAGCGGTCTTAATACGTCCCTTCGCTGGTTTTCGATAGGGAAGTACTGTTCAAATGTTTTTTTATTTACGGTGACATTCCCCGAACCGGGAATTAAACGGACGCGCGCTACCGACGTCTTTCTGCGCCCGATAAAAATTTGAGGTCTTTGCATTCAAGCTTCCTTATTTTTTTATCTCAAGATTAATTGGTTGCTGAGCTTTGTGCGGATGCTCGGGACCGCGATACACTTTCAGTTTCTTCCTGAGACGTCGTCCAAGCCGGTTATGGGGCAACATACCTCCTACCGCGTGATGGATAACATACTCCGGCCGTTTATTCATCATTTCTTTAAATGATGTTTCGGTATCCCCTCCCGGATATCCCGAATATCTGAAATACGTTTTCAGCTCAGGTCTCTTACCGGTTAGTCGTACCTTTTCTGCATTGATGACAATAACGTAGTCCCCGACATCCGTATTAGGTGTAAAAACCGGTTTATGCTTCCCTCGTAAAACACGGGCGATTTCGGTCGCTATCCGACCGAGCACCTTTCCTTCGGCATCAACAACATACCATTTTTTGTCTGCTTCGGTGTCTTTAATAAATTTTGTAATTTTTCCGCTATCCACTGAGTTTTTTCCTCCGGCGGGTTGTAATTTTGGTTTCTAAAAATTATTCAAGCAATAAATTTACTGATTATTTGATAAAAAGTCAAATATTCAGATTTTTTGCAGTTCTGTTTTTGACTCCGGAGATTCCTTCTCATATCATATAAATCGAACTGTCGCTAAGAAATTCTTTACAGCAAAGTCACGATCGGATTTTCGAGCATACGTTTAAAATCACGGAGGAATTCCGCACCGACTGCCCCATCGACGACCCTGTGGTCGCAGGACATTGTAACGCGCATAGTTTTACCGACTACCACGATACCGTTCCTGACAACCGGTTTTTCCACGATCGCGCCGGTAGCGAGTATGGCACCCTCTGGCGGATTAATAATAGCCGAAAATTCTTCTATATCAAACATGCCAAGATTACTTATAGTAATACTGCCGCCTTCGTATTCTTCCGGCTTTAGTTTTTTATTTCTCGCTCGTTCCGCGTAGTCTTTTGCTTCTTTTGATATCTGAATAATTCCCTTTCTGTCGCAACTGCGGATCACCGGCGTGATTAGTCCGTCTTCGAGTGCAACGGCCAGTCCGATATGTATCTGTCCTCGCCGTTTAATACTGTCTCCTGCCCAGTATGAATTAACTTTCGGATGTTTGAGCAAGGCATGTGCGGTCAGCTTGATCATTATGTCAGTAAAGCTGACTTTCGCTTCCTTCTGCATTTCGTTCACGCGACTACGCATTTCGACGATGTTTGTCATATCGACTTCGACGGTCAGATAGAAATGCGGGACGGACGTTTTGCTTTCAACCATCCTGCGGGCAATAGCTTTACGCATACCGGTAAGCTCGATGGTTTCAGCGACCGGCTCATCAATCGCGTATGATGGTGCCTCTTCTTTCCCGACACCCTTCTCGAGAGCTGCCTCAATATCTCTTTTTATAATTCTGCCTTCCGGTCCGGTTCCGCTGAGAGCTTTCAGATCGACTCCATGATCATCCGCCATTTTGCGGGCAAGCGGTGAGGCTTTGACTCTGCCGTCCCTGCCCGGAGCCGGTTTTTCTTCAGACTCTTTTATCTCCGGTGTATCCTGTTTTCTCTCGGTAGTATCTGCTTTTTCTTTATCTTCTTTTTGTTCTTTTTCTTCTTTTTCCGGTTTATCAGGTTTTTTATCTTTCTTACTGTCGTCCTCCCCGGAAAGATCGTCGACTTTCTCACCTTCTTCACCTATGACAGCTATCACCGCACCGACTGCAGCTCCCTTCCCTTCCGGCACAACAATTTTCAACAATGTACCGCTATCAAAGGCTTCAAGTTCCATGTCAGCTTTATCGCTTTCAACTTCAGCGATCACCTCACCCTGTTCTACCTGTTCTCCTTCTTTTTTCAGCCACTTCAGGATCTTTCCCTCTTCCATTGTGTCGCTGAGTTTCGGCATTTGTACTTTTATTGCCATTCGTTACCTCATTCTTCTATATAGAGTACTTTTTTAATTGCTTTTTTAACACGCTCGACGTTCGGGAGCGATGCTTTTTCTAAATTTGCGGCATACGGCATTGGTACATCCGCCTGGTTGACCCGTTCTATCGGTGCATCAAGATAATCGAATGCTTTTTGATGAACCCGTGTTATTATTTCGGAGCTGACGCTTGCAAAAGGCCACCCCTCTTCAACGACTACGAGTCTGTTTGTCTTCTTTACCGATTCGATTATTTTTGAATCGTCGAGCGGCCGGATCGTTCTGGGATCAATGATCTCCACATCTATGTCTTCTTCCTTTAATTCATCTGCGGCCTTTTGAACGATATAATACATTTTCGACCAGGTAACCACAGTGACGTCTTTTCCTTCCCGTTTGACATCGCTCACGCCGATGGGGATGGTATATTCCTCTTCAGGCACTTCACCTTTCTGTCCGTACATTACTTCGCTCTCGAGAAAGATCACCGGGTTATCGTCCCGGATTGCCGATTTCAGCAAACCTTTTGCATCGGCGGGTGTAGAGGGTGCAATGACATATAAACCCGGAACATGTGAATAAAAAGATTCAAATGACTGCGAGTGGGTAGCGGCAAGTCCGTGTGCTGCACCGTTCGGACCGCGGATAACCATCGGTACCTTGAACTGTCCGCCTGACATATATCGCATCTTCGCGGCATTATTAAATATCTGATCCATTGCGAGAATCGAGAAATTAAATGTCATCATTTCAACAATCGGTCGTAATCCAACCATTGCAGCACCGATACCGATTCCGGTAAAACTGGCTTCTACGATCGGTGTATCGATAACCCGTTTCTCGCCGAATCGCTGCAGTAAACCTGCCGTAACTTTATATGCTCCCTGGTAGACACCAACCTCCTCACCCATTATAAAAACATTTTCGTCGCGTTCCATCTCTTCAGCCATCGCCTGATTTAAGGCTTCACGCCATGTAATAATTGCCATTCTTTTGTTGTCTCCTTACTAAACTATCGGTTCAATATTATTCTACAATAACGTCTGTATATAAATCTTCGAGCGGCGGCTCTTCGCTCTTCTCGGCAAACTCGATGGACTCGTTGACAATCTTTTTGATCTCATCGTCCATTTCTTTCATTTGCTCTTCGCTGAAGATATTTTCTTTTTTGAGAAGTTCACCGAAGTTGATGATTGGATCCTTCGCTTTCATCTCTTCAACCTCTTCTTTGGTCCGGTAATGACCGTGAATCGGATCGGACATCGAGTGACCGCGGAATCGATACGTTCGTGCTTCAAGAAATGTCGGGATATGTTCATAACGCGCCCGGTCAACCGCTTCTTTTGTTTTTCTGTACATATCGAGAACATCCATGCCGTCAACAACATCGCGGGGCATATTGTATGCCGACGCCCGTTCATATATATCCCACACGGCAAACGCACGTTCAAATGCGGTTCCCATACCGTACCGGTTGTTTTCACAGATGTACACTACCGGAAGTTTCCAGAGTGCAGCCATATTCAGAGTTTCATGAAAGACACCCTGATTCGCGGCCGCTTCACCAAAGAAACAAACGGTCACATCCTGCTCGGCTTTATATTTCGAACCGAATGCAAATCCGGCGGCAAGCGGAATATGACCGCCCACGATTGCGTGGCCGCCCATCATCCGTTTTTCGGCATCGAAGAGGTGCATCGAACCTCCTTTACCACGCGAGCAGCCCGTGACTTTACCAAACAACTCGGCCATCACTTCGTTCGCGGTGATCCCTTTCACCAGTGCATGACCGTGATCGCGGTATGCGGTAAGCATATAATCCGTTTCATGCATCGCGGCATTCGCACCGACGGCAACCGCTTCCTGGCCGTTATAAAGATGGCAGAATCCCATGATCTTTTCCATTCCGTACATTTGCGCGGCTTTTTCTTCAAAGCGCCTGATAAGAAGCATCTGGCGGTATATCTGAATTAACTTTTCTTCCGACAAGTCAAGCCCTTCTAACGGTGCCTTCTGATTGGTGAGCGTCTTCTTGATTGCTTTATCAAATGTTTTATTTGCTTTACTCTGTTTCTTTTTTGGTGCAGCAGATTTTGCCATTCGGTTCTCCTGTCTATAAGTAATTGTCTTTCTATAAAAAAATATTATTAAACGTGTTTCTCCGCATGATAGGAACTGCGTACTAGCGGACCTGATTCTACATGTCTGAAACCCATCGTGTGTCCCTCCTGACGGTACATCGCGAACTCGTCGGGATGAACGAATCTCTCGATGGGGAGATGATTTTTCGTCGGCTGAAGATACTGCCCGATAGTCAGGATGTCACATTCGACTTCCCGGAGATCATGCATAACCTGCAACACTTCATCCGGCTCCTCACCGATGCCAACCATCATCCCGCTCTTTGTTAAAAAACCGCGCTTCTTTGCACGATGCAACAATTCAAGCGACTGCGGGTATTTTGCCTGGGGTCGGACAATACGGTAAATACGAGGAACAGTTTCTACATTATGATTAAGTACATCGGGTCTCGCATCGAGGACAATATTCAATGCATTTTCCGATCCTTTAAAATCGGGTATCAGCACTTCGATCTTGCAGTCGGGGATATCTTTCCGTATTAATCTGATACATTCGGCGAATATCGGTGCGCCGCCGTCCTTCCGTTCATCACGGTTCACCGATGTGATAACCGTATGCCGTAGACCCATTTTCTTTACAGCATCCGCTACACGCCGCGGTTCATCCCAATCAAGCGCTCCGGGTCGTCCGGTTTTCACCGCGCAGAACCCGCAACTTCGCGTACACGTATCGCCGAGAATCATAAATGTGGCCGTACCCGCACTCCAGCACTCTCCCATATTCGGACAACGGGCCTCCTCACACACCGTATGCAGGCGCTGCTGTCCGATGAGGTCTTTTATTGTCTTATATTGTTCCCCGCCCGGTACACGGACTTTGAGCCATTCCGGCCGCCGCCGCTTGGGTTCGGTTTCGTGGAGGGGAGATTCCTGTATTATGTAAGCCATATTGTATCTTTCTCTGCTAACTCAAATCTGTTTAATTGTTGTTAATGGTATAATGGATTAGGAATCGGTTATCGGTTATTGGTTATTTGTTAATGGTCGGTTATTCAACCATTAACAAGTAACCGATTACTACTCATTGGTAAAACGTTCTCTAAAAGCCAATTGGTGCGAACCATTAACCATTAACTAATAACCAATAACTGCTTAATAACCGATAACTACTTCGTTCTCTGCAAGCAAATGGCTGCGAACCATTAATTAACCATGAATAAATAACCGATAACTGTTTAAATACTTTGCTTATCGTCAAAGTTTTCCAGATTCCGTACAACTGTCTGGAGGAACATACCGCCAAGCGCACCGTCGATAAGGCGGTGATCGTACGACATACTGATATAGACCATCGGTTTAATGGCTATCATATCGTCGATGACAACCGGTCGTTTTTTAATTACACCGACACCGAGAATTGCTAGCTGCGGCTGGCTGATGATCGGGGTTCCCCACAGGTTGCCGAATATACCCGGGTTGGTAATCGTAAACGTACCTCCCTGCACTTCGTCGGGGACGAGCTTTTTATTACGTGCCCTGACCGCAAGGTCCTGTACCGCACGGGCCAAACCGGTTAGATTTTTCTCATCTGCATGTTTGATTACCGGAACGATTAATCCGTTTTCCAACGCTACCGCCACACCAATATTAATGAATTTTTTCATTAATATCTTATCACCGTCGATCGATGCATTCATGAGCGGATATTTTTTTAAGGCCTTCACAACCGCATCTACCATGAATGGTGTGTACGTCAGCTTAAACCCTTCCCGTTTCTCGAAAGCATTTTTATGCTTCTCGCGGAAAGTAAAAATACGGGACATATCTGCTTCCGTAACAGAACTGACATGCGGCGATGTCTTCACACTTTGTACCATATGCTCGGCAATCTTCTTCCGCATGGCGTCCATCTGCACAACCTCTACGCCGCCGCGCGACACTTCAACATGCGGTGCAGCGAAAGCTTCAACCGGTTTTTCTTCTGTCTTTCCGGCTTTCTTATCCTCGATATATTTGAGAATATCTTTTTTCGTTACCCTTCCGCCGGCACCCGTACCCGGGACATTCTCCAGCTCGCCCATACTAACGCTTTCTTTTCGGGCAATATTCAATACCAGTGGTGAAAAAAACCTGTCTTTTGGTTTCTCCTGCTCCGGGGATGATTTTTCCGTGACCGGGGCCGGTTCCGTTTTTTCCTCGGACGGTTGTGGCTCTGCCGATTCCGCGGTTGCATCTTTTTCCGGCTCCTTGACCGCCTCGCCGTCGCCTTCGGATTCGATATGTGCTATAACCGTGTGGACTTCAACAGTTTCGTTCTCATTCACCAGTATTTTCTTTAAAATACCTTTCGATGGTGACGGAATTTCCGAATCAACCTTATCGGTGCTGATCTCCAGCAGCGTTTCATCTTTTTTCACCGGATCACCGACTTTTTTATGCCATTTTACGATCGTTCCTTCGGCAATGCTCTCACCCATTTGGGGCATAATAACTTCAATGGTAGCCATATTTTTGATTTTTCATTTATTATTGATTATTTCTTATTATATCAGATGAAAATAATTCATCAAAAAAATATAATTACTGTTCTTAATATTCCAACAATTCCTTCAGATTTTTTAGGACCTTATCCTTACCCGGTAAAAATTCTGTTTCGAGGGTTGGTGCATAGGGTACGGGCGTATCGCACGCTCCCAGCCGCCGAACGGGTGCATCGAGGTATTCAAATGCGTTTTCGTTAATGAACGCCGCGATCTCACCGCCGATCCCACCTGTTAGTGTATCCTCATGTAAAATCAGCACTTTATTTGTTCTTTTCACGCTTTGCAGTATGGCTTCCTTATCGAACGGCATCAACGATCTGAGATCCAGTACTTCAACATCGTATTCATCGCTGCCGGCAATATCCTGTGCTGCATCCAGTGCAACGTGTACCGTTGGCCCGTAGGTGATGATTGTTGCATCATTCCCCTTGCGTTTCACATCGGCTTTCCCTATCGGTACCACATAATCTTCGGACGGCACCTCGCCTTTGATTCGCCGATATAAATATTTGTATTCAAAAAACAGCACCGGATCGGGATCCCGGATAGCAGCTTTCAGCAATCCTTTTGCGTCGTACGGTGTTGACGGCGCAACGAGTTTCAAACCGGGCTGATGGAAAAACCACGCTTCAGGATTTCGTGAATGGAAGGGTCCTCCGTGAATATTTCCCCCTGAAGGCAATCGTACGACCATCGGTACCGGGAGACCCCATCTGTAATGGATCGATGCGGTATTGTTCACCAATTGATTAAAACCGCAGGTGACAAAATCCGCAAATTGCATTTCCGCGACGGGACGCATACCGACGATTGCGGCACCCGTTGCCGCACCTATGATTGCCGCTTCCGCCAAAACCGTGTCGATGACACGCTCTTCACCGAATTTTTCAAGAAATCCTTTTGTAACTTTAAACGCACCGCCGTACACACCGATATCCTCGCCGAGCAGGAACACTTCTTTGTCACGCTCCATTTCTTCCCACAGTGCCGCGGAAATAGCTTCTATGTATGGTTGTACCGGCATAATTATTTTTTTGCGAAGACTCCATCTGTTACTTCGGATCCGTGGGGATACGGTTCTTTTACCGCATCTTCGGCCGATGTTGTCAGTGTGTGATTGATTTCCTCAAACATTTTTGTGTTTTCATCTTCATCCAGAATTCCCCAGTCAAACAACTTTCTCTCGAACTGTCGGATCGGATCGCGTTTATTCCATATCTCGTACATTTCTTTCGGGACGTATGAGGCGTCATCGTGAGCCGAGTGACCGTGCATCCTCATTGTAACTGATTCGATAAGGGACGGACCATCACCGGCACGCGCACGATCCACGGCTTTCCTTGTTTCGGCATAAACTTGCAATATATCGGTTCCGTCAACCGTGACGCCCGGTATCCCATATCCGATGGCACGATCGGATAAATTCTCACAGGCGTACTGCTTATGTAAAGGAGTCGAATAAGCAAATTGATTATTCTCTATTATCAGTATCAACGGTAATTTCATCACCGATGCCATTGCAAGCGCTTCGTGAAAATCACCCACATTACAACCGCCGTCACCGATGTAGTTCAATACAACGGAATCCTCTTTTCTGTTCTTCAAGGCAAGTGCCACACCGTTCGCCAGCGGGATCATTGCGGCGAGGTGACTGATATTTCCGTAGATTCTGAGTTCGGTATCTGCATAGTGCCCGGTACCGTCGCGTCCCCGCGTAAAACCGCTGCCGCGTGCAAGGTGTTGCAGATAGAGCTGATACGGTGTCTGCCCCTTAACGAAATGCGCACCTATATCACGATGCATGGGGAAGAGATAATCGGTTTTTCCCAGTGCATAACTACTACCGACCGATGTCGCTTCGTTGCCGTTCCCCGTGTACGCTCCTCCGATAATTTTGCCCTGGCGATACAACTTTAATATCGAATTTTCAAACTCTCTGGTAAGAACCATATAATAATACAACCGGATAGCGTCCTCACGCAAAAGGTTAAGACGGGATAGTTCCTGCGACAGCGAGTTTGTTTTTTTCGTTTGTATTTCCTCTACCTTCATAAACTTTTTTCAGGATTAATGAACTGCGGTTAAAAATCTGCCAGGTCGCGAAGTGCGTTCAATATATCGGTTTCGTTCGGCAGCATATCCTGTTCGAGCGGCGGTGAATACGGGACCGGTGAATCTTTTGCTCCGACGCGCCTGACCGGACCGTCGAGGTTTTGGAAACAGGCATCCGAAATAAGGGCTGCAATTTCGCCGCCGAAGCCGCCGAATACAGTATCTTCGTGAACGATAAGCACTTTGCCTGTTTTACGAACCGAATTATAGATTGTTTCTTCATCGAGCGGATTCAATGTGCGGAGGTCGATGACTTCGACACTCACGTCATCAAGTTTCGATGCCGCGGAGAGCGTCCGATGGACCATCATACCATACGTCACAACCGTTATATCATCACCTTCCTGCTTTACGGCAGCCATCCCGAAAGGAAGAAGATAATCTTTACCGGGTGCCGGAGCAGCGGCAAATCCCTGTCTGTACATACCCTTATGTTCGAGAAATATAACAGGATCGTTCTCACGACAGGAAGTTTTCAATAGTCCTTTTGCATCGGCCGCGTTCGATGGAAAAACGACACGTAATCCGGGGATATGTGTAAAAAATGATTCGATAGACTGACTATGATAGAGTCCGCCCCGTATATAACCGCCGACGGCTACCCGGATGACCATCGGACAGGAAAAATTACCGTTCGAGCGATACCGAAGCATTGAGACTTCATCGCGGATCTGCATAAAAGCAGGCCAGATATAATCACCGAACTGTATTTCGACAACCGGTTTAAAACCGCGTACCGAGAGTCCGAATGCCGTACCTACAATACTCGCCTCGGCAAGCGGTGAATTAAAGACCCGGTCCCATCCGAATTTGTCGGTAAGCCCTTTTGTCGCGGTAAACACGCCCCCCTTTTTACCCGCGACGTCTTCACCGTATACAATCATCTTCGGATTATGTTCCAATTCCTCGGCGAGCGCATGGTTAATTGCATCGACAAGAACCACCGGTTTCCCTCCGCTCGCATCCGGTTTTTCATACCCTTCTTTTTTAACCATAAATTCAGGAGCATAAACATTAAGCTGTGAGGTATGCGCTTCCGGTAACGGCCGGCTTTCTGCCCAGTCTGCCGCGCTGTCGACGAGAGTTTTTGCTTCTTCACGAATTTTTTCCATCTGTTTCTCGTCGAGGATCCCCTCTTTGAGGAGAAATTTTTCCATTTTTAATATCGGATCACGTTTTTTATCTGCTTCGATTTCCGCGGGATCACGATATTTTTTATGGTCGTCGGACGATGAATGCGGAAGCAAACGAACCACGTCGGCGTGAATGAGGCTGGGGCCCTCACCCTTCCGGGCTTTTCCGACCGCTTCTCTGGCAATTTGATAGGACTCGAAAAAATCTGTTCCATCAACTAAATATCTGTTGAGTCCCTTGTACCCCTTCACCATTTCATATACCGACTCACCGGCGGTCTGTTCGCGTCGGGTTACGGAGATGGCATATTTATTATCCTGAATAAGAAAGATAACCGGTAGTAATTCCCGGCTCGCCCAGTTAATTGCTTCGTGGAATTCTCCCTCACTTGTTGTTCCCTCACCGGATGAGACATACACAACCTCGTCGGTCCCGTCTTTTACTGCACCGAGAGCGGTACCTACCGCCTGCAGGTATTGCGTACCGGTCGGACTGGATTGCGCAACAATCCGGAGGTCTTTATCGCCATAATGTCCGGGCATCTGTCTGCCACCGGAACTTTTCCCTTCCACCCTGTGCATTGTCTCGAGAAGAATATCTTTCGGTGTCGATCCGTATTGGAGTGCGAATGCGAGATCACGATAATATGGATATGCCCAGTCATACCCCGGTTTCATAGCACGCGCTACAGCGATTTGCGCCGCCTCGTGCCCGGATCCGCCGATATGAAAAAAAGCCTTTCCTTGACGCAAGAGGATCATGGACTTATCATCCATATAGCGTGATGTAAGCATCGTCTTGTAAATCTCGATTACCTTCGGGCCATCGAGTTCGAGACCCTTCAAAGATTTCAGTGTTTGTTCTCCGTCTTTATTTTTTATATCCGATTCTTGCACAACAAGTTTATTTTTCTGAGCGGCCAAAACAACCTCCCGATTACTAGTATCTGATATGTTAAACCGTTTGTCCGACCGAATGCGGAACAGCAAGCGATTCGATTTCCGCAGCCTCTGTTGGCAGTAATGTCACATTAAAAACCGACTCAAATTCTCTGACAAGGACCGGTATCACACGATCCAAAGATATATCCTCTTTAAGCACTTCGGTCATCGATGTAACACCCTTATGAAAAATCCCGCAGGGAATTATCCTTTCGAAATAGGATAAATCCGGATGTATGTTAAAAGCAAAACCGTGCATTGTAACCCATCGACTGACCTTAATACCCAATGCGGCGATCTTTTCCTCGCCGATCCAGACTCCCGTCTCACCCCCGGACCTCTTACCGGATATGTCAAAATAGTTGAGCGTCCGGATAATAACTTCTTCCAGCTGCCGTAAGTACCAATGAATATCTTTTTTAAATCTTTCGAGATTGAGGATAGGATATCCGACAATTTGTCCGGGTCCATGGTATGTAATATCACCGCCCCGGTCTATCGGATAGAACTCCGCTCCCGAGTTTTTCAACTCTTGCGCATCGGCGAGCAAATGATTTGGATCACCGCTTTTACCGAGCGTGTAAACATGGTCATGCTCATTTATAAGAAATATATCAGGCGAACGATTGTCGGCAATCAAAGTATGCAGAGATTTCTGCAGATCCCACATCGGTGCATACCGGGTTCTTCCCATATTGCAATAACGTACGGTATTTCTGGCAGCTTGCACTAGTTTATCGTTCCCGATCATCAGATATGTATCGCTTCCCCGTATGCGTCGCCGGCCGCCTCCATGATCGCTTCGGCGAACGTCGGGTGAGCGTGTACCGTTCGAATAATTTCTTCTTTTGTTGCCTCGAGTGTTTTTGCCATACCGAGTTCGGCAATGATCTCGGTTGCTTCATTTCCCACGATGTGTGCTCCGAGCAACTCACCGTATTTAGCATCGAAAATTAGTTTAACGAGACCATCGGTCTCTCCTGCTGCGATCGCTTTCCCGTGAACCCGGAAGGGGTATCGACCGATTTTAATTTCGTGGCCCTGTTCTTTAGCTTTCTCCTCGGTTAATCCGATCGATGCTACCTGCGGCTGGCAATACGTACAGCCGGGAATATTCTCATAGTTAATTGGATGCGTCTCGACACCGGCAATCGCCTCGACACAAACTATTCCTTCGTGTGAGGCCACGTGCGCGAGCCACGGAGCACCGATGACATCACCAATGGCATACACTCCTTCGACATTGGTCCGGTAATATTCATCCACCTTGATGTGGGCTTTCTCGGTTTTCACTCCCAGCTTTTCGAGACCGATATTTTCGATATTTCCCCGGACGCCGATCGCTACTAAGGCGATGTCTGCGGCAATATCTTTTTTCCCGCCATCCTTATCCGAAACGCTCACCTTCACCTGTTTGCCGGAAGTATCGACTTTTTCGACTTTTGTACCGGTGTGAATTTCTATTCCGGACTTTTTAAATTTCTCCGTGACTACTTTTGTTATTTCTTTATCTTCGATCGGGAGAATAGACGGAAGCATTTCAATGATAGTAACCTTTGTGCCGAATGTGTTATAAAAATAGGCAAATTCAACTCCTATGGCACCGGCACCGATTATAATCATTGATTTCGGTACTTTTTTGGGTACCATAGCTTCAAAATATGAAATAACCTTTTCACCGTCGAATTCTACATCCGGTAATGAACGGGGTCTTGCACCGGTTGCAATAATTATATGTTTTGCACTGATCGTTTTTTCAGGTTTTTCATCGTCGGCTTTTTTATACACATCTACCTTACCCTTTGCGGGTATTTTGCCATATCCTGAAATATGTTCGATCTTATTTTTTTTGAAAAGGTATTCGACCCCTTTCGAGATCCGATCCGATATCTTGCGGCTTCGTTGAACTACTTTTTCAAAATCGAATGAAACGTCTTTTACGTTTATACCAAACTCATCGGCATGACTGATCAGATTATAAAGTTCGGCATTTCGCAGAAGTGCTTTGGTCGGGATACATCCCCAATTAAGACAAATACCGCCCAATTTATCGCGTTCCACCAGACCGACTTTCAGACCCAGCTGACTTGCCCGAATGGCTGCCACATACCCGCCCGGTCCGCCGCCGATAATAACTACGTCAAAACTTGTATTATTTTCTGCCATACCTATCTATTCCTGTATTAATGATATTTAGTAAACAAAAAAAGGGAAGATATTATTCCCTTTTCCTTCATTTTAAATTTCAACACCCGCAGGTAGTTTCTGATCACATTTTTTTGTATCTTTTCCACTTGCCGATTAAGTAAGCAAAATTACACGAACGTAAAATATACATAAAAAGCAATAAACTGTCAATAAACGTGTAAACGTGCAAACACCTAAATAAAACGTGTAATGAACGCGGCCCGGTTTCATTTTATTGTTTTTTATACGCATTTTTTTTATTATTCACGAGAAATTTGCAATGAATGCAGGTAACGGCAATAGTAAGCAGCGTGTCGTGATTACGAACCGGAAAGCGCGTCACGAGTACCATATTGACGAGGTCTATGAGGCGGGGATATCACTCAGGGGAACCGAAGTAAAATCGCTCCGACTTGGCAACGCGAATTTGCAAGACAGCTATGCTTTCGTTCGTCAAGGCGAGGTTTTTCTCGAAGGTATGCATATCAGTCCGTACGAATTCGGGAATCAATTCAATCATGAGCCGAAGCGTGAACGCAAATTACTTCTGCATAGAAAAGAAATACGCAAATTAATCGGGAAAACGAAAGAAAAGGGATATACCCTCATACCGCTCAGCGTTTATTTTAAAAGCGGAAAAGCAAAAATCGAACTCGCGCTTGCACGGGGAAAAAAAAGCTTTGACAAACGAAAAGCTATCGCCGAGCGTGACGCAAAGCGTGATCAGGAACGGGAAATGAGAGTAAAATTCTAAAGAAAGGAAGATTTGAACAGAGTGTTTCCATCAGTTAATGTACAAATGGATGTTATCCGGCGCGGTGCCGAGGAAATCATACCGGAAGAAGATCTGGTAAAAAAAATCGAGCTGTCGGTCAAAGAACGTAAACCGCTTCGTGTTAAACTCGGTTGCGACCCGAGCAGACCTGATCTTCATCTCGGACACTCGGTCGTGTTGCGGAAACTACGACAATTTCAGGACCTTGGTCATAAGGCTATACTGATCATCGGTGACTTCACAGGTATGATCGGCGACCCATCCGGACGGAGTAAAACAAGGCCATCGCTTACTCTCGATGAGACAAGGATGTACGGGGAATCTTATTTCGAACAGGCAACACGCATCCTGTCGACGGAGAACATTCAGATGGTATATAACTCTGAATGGCTCGATAAAATGAGCTTTGCAGATGTCATTAAACTAGCGGGGAAATATACCGTTGCACGTATGCTCGAGAGAGACGATTTTCTGAATAGATACAAAGAGGGTGCCCCCATAGGTATTCATGAATTTCTCTACCCGCTCGCGCAGGCAATGGACTCAGTAGCAATCGAATCCGATATCGAACTGGGTGGAACCGACCAAAAGTTCAATTTGCTCGTTGGCCGTGATATCCAGCGTGAGTTTGGTATGTCGCCCCAGGTGATCCTTACAGTTCCTCTGCTTACCGGCACCGACGGTGTCGAGAAAATGAGTAAATCTCTTAACAATTACATCGGTATAACCGAACCTGCACAGGAGATTTACGGGAAGACACTTTCTATACCCGATGAACTGATTTTTCCTTATTACCTGCTGACGACGGATGTGTCATCACAAAGACTTGAGGAATTAAAAAAGATTCTTGCGGATAAATATTCCAATCCCCGCGATGTAAAGAGAGAACTGGCACGGACATTAGTCAGAATGTATCACAGTGAGGACGCTGCCCGGAGGGCGGAAGACGAGTTTGACCGTGTATTCATAAAGAAAGATATTCCAGAAAACATTCAGGAAATTACACTTGAGAAATCAAACGAAGGATTTCATATCGTTGACCTTATGATACGATCTTCGCTTGTTTCGTCTAAAAGCGAAGCCCGTCGTTTAATTCAGCAGGGGGGTGTAAAAATCGATAGCGAGAAGATCGGTGACAGTAACAGTCTGATAGATAAAAAAGATGCCTTTATTCTGCAGGTAGGTAAACGTAAATTCATAAAAATTGTACCAAAGAGCTAAGAAAGGAGACAAGCATTGTACGTTCCAACGAGAATATTTTTTACGAAAGGTGTCGGTCGACATAAAGATTATTTACAATCTTTTGAGCTGGCACTTCGGAATGCCGGAATAGAAAAGTTAAATCTGGTAACCGTCTCCAGCATTTATCCCGCCGGATGCCGGCGTATTACCCGCGAGGAAGGTTTAAAGCTATTACAACCGGGAGCCATCACATTCTGTGTCATGGCGCGTAATGCAACAAACGAAGCAAATCGTTTAATAGCCGCATCGATCGGTGTTGCCCAACCGGCAGATGAATCACAGTACGGATATCTCTCGGAACATCATCCCTATGGTGAAGCGGGTGACCGTGCGGGAGATTATGCAGAGGACCTGGCAGCAACGATGCTTGCGACAACCCTTGGTGTTGAATTCGATCCCGATACGGGCTGGGATGAACGTGAACAGATATACAAAATGAGCGGTAAGATCGTAAAGACATTTAATATTACCCAATCTGCAGAAGGCGACAAGAACGGATTATGGTCAACGGTGGTTGCGGTGGCAATATTATTACCGTAATACCCTTTTATCAGAACCGGGTATTGACAATATTCGCAAAATCAGATCCAAAGATATACGAGACAGAAATAGATCCTGAAACAGAAAAATCGGTGGCAAGTTGTCGCTGCTGCAATAAAACATCTTCGAGTGATGCTTTTCCGGCAGGAAGCGATAACTGATCGTTGATCATCTCAAAATCTGCATGAAAATTAAGCGAAAGACCATCGATTATCCGAACTGACACACGCCCCCACAGCTCAGCCCGGCGGTGCGATATATCGTGGAAATAATGGGAGCCGACCAAACCACCCTGAATGCTTCCCCACGGCTGGAATACCCGGACAGATGCCTGAAGCCGTTGTTGCAGCAATCCTTCCTGTTTTTTAAAAAAGATCGTTTCATCATAGTAATCGACGTACGTATAACCGAGTCTGTACACGAACGTTACGGCCTTTCTGGTTGCTTCCGGGTAAGGGAAAAGACTGTACTCGATGCCGGAACCGACATCAAATTGATTTCTTAAATTCTGATCATTTCGGGTAAGATAATCGCCGAATAACCCTGCGGACCAATGATTTCCCAAACTCATTATAACATATGTATCAAAACCATGCCGATGACGCTTGCTGTATATGGGCTCGTCATCCTCACGTTTTATTTCCACTTCAAAGTAATTGAAGTAAGGTCGTATTCTGATTTTCCAGTCTTCGGTAACCCTGTCTGCGAAGAAACCCCACCGGCCACTGAAATCCCTGCGGTTTGATTCCAGACCCAATTGAAATCTACCGGCATAGATCTCAAAAATCCAGTTATTCCAGGAGTCATCGACAGATACCTCTTTTAAAAGGTCTTCATCAGGAATGTCATAAAAAAGCGAAAACCGTGAGGCAAGCGGTGTGCGCATCATAAAGGGTGCCAGACCGATTTTAAGTACCTCATTGATTTCATCACGAATTTCATCATAGGTTGCATTTTGACTGACGGTTCGTTTTAGCGTATAATTAATATCCTGATATGATCGTTGACCGATAAAGGAAATTTCGAACTCACGTCCCCCTCTGCCGACTCTCTCATCGGTTTTGAAAATATGTATATCGGCCCTCTCCGGGTCACGGACATAATTAACGAATGTAATCTCCGTTCTAATATGATTTAAATCGAACCATCTGCCGTCAAGGTAGACGGAAGGGACGGTGTCATTAACCCTTATAATCGGTCTGCCGGAACTTTTCTCAACTGCCTCTAAGACGTGAGTAGAGACACCGATGATTGAAATAAGAATGAGTATATGGAATAATCGGTAGAATATCATTAGTTTTCGGAATATAAAATACAAAAATTATTGATTAAATACCAGGAGAGATTGTGTTCACGAGAGTGCGGCATTATTATTTCGATTCTCTTGCATAACACAACGCAGGCGAACATGTGGCTGCTTACAGAACAATCGGTGCGGAGTGAATGAACGCTCCGCATCCGAATAGGTTTATTCAAATATTAAACGATAATATGCATAATAACCCATAACATTATCGACGTAATTCACTGTTTCGGGCCATCCGTGAAAATACCCTCCCTCCGGGCGTCCGTTTTCCCAGACATATCCGTGAAGAGTATAATGTCGTCTTGATAACATGGGAAGTAAATCTCTTATTACCTGCCATCGGTAGGGATTCAATCCGAGATATATTGCAAGTTGCTGGGCATCACGGACGCGTGTCGGTCCGGCGTTATATGCTGCAAGGGAAAGTCGGATTATATCGTCATCATCCGGGTGCAGGTCTGCCGCAGCGATATCAGTCGGTACATCAAAAAGAGATCGTACACGCCAGAGATAATAAACACCGCCGGCAATATTGTCCTTGGGTTGGCGAACACCATCGATACCAAGAGCCATTGAAACATCCCGGCCGGTCAGAGGCATTATCTGCATTAAACCATATGCACCGCGATGACTCACAGCCTGTATTTGGAAACGGGATTCCTGATTCATAACCGCGAGTATCAATCGCCAATCAAAACTATACCGGTTTGCGTATTCTTTAATTGTTTCTTCGTATGTATTTAAAATATTTTGAATTCTCGGAAAACCTAGATCGTTCCTCACATCATATGCAAATTGCGAAATATCTATCACTGTCTCTTGATCTTCGATTTCAAAATCTATAAAGTAAGCTTCGGAAATAATCTCCGATCTCCGGGGAAAAACAGAGTAGGTTTTATCGATTTCTGCAGCAGGGTTTTCGTACGCAACCTTTTGAACCGTCGCCCGTTGATCATGCATCGGTAGAAACATTCTTGATCCCTGCTCCGATTGATGAATGTTTGCCATAGCGCCGATGCATACAACTAATATAATTGCTGTTGAGAGTATGTATCTGATAATTGTAATCATCCTTGTTTGTGTATGTATTGTTTTACAAATGCAATAATAAATATCAAAAATAATTTTATCTGTATTTACTTACTGAGCAACATATTAGAACCAACAAATTTTCATAGAAGTTCAATTAAATGTTGTCTCCCGAAAAAACAACAAAAAAAGTGCCAGTTTACCGCGGAAAAAATCGACGCGATTTGGCCATATTAGTGCATTGATATCAAAAATATACGGTGACAAACAGGAAATTATGTTAGTCGGTTATTATTACCTAAACCGGGCTGACATTTTTACACATAGTAATTCGACCGGCCCCGCAGATATTCAATCTTTATTAAGAAGTGTAATGCAATGTATTATTGTGATGTTATTTTATCGCGATTGTCAATTCCTGAACATAATTATCTAACTCTTTTTTTAATCTTCTTTCCGTTACCGCAATCATCAGATCGTTTGGATCCCCTCCCCACTTGCTGAGCGGAACTCCTGCCAGAATTTTCTTTTGTGTTAATTTTTCTACAATACTTTCCGCAGATTTAGGTAACGATACAACAAATTCATTAAAAAACGGACGTCCGAATTTTAAAGTGCATCCCTGAATCTCTTTGATTTTGCCTGCCAGATAGTGACTCTTTTGCATACAGATATTTGCGACCTCCTGTATGCCCTGTTTACCGAGTAATGCCAAATACACCGTTGCGGCAAGCATCATTAAGCCCTGATTTGTACAAATATTCGATGTGGCTTTTTCACGGCGAATCTGTTGTTCCCGTGTTTGTAACGTAAGAACAAAGCCCCTTTCGCCGTCTGCATCGACCGTGACACCCGCGAGTCTTCCGGGAATTTTCCGCATTAAAAATTCTTTTACCGCGAAGGTTCCCAGATATGGTCCTCCGAAGTTCAAACCGATTCCGAGGGGTTGGCCTTCGCCGACCATAATATCAGCACCATATTCACCCGGAGGTGTCAGGAGACCCAAAGAAATCGGATTGACGACTGAAATATAAAGAGCATTCTTTGATTTCGCTACATCGCCGATCTCATAGACGTCTTCAAGGCATCCGTAAAAATTAGGATGTTGGACTATAACTGCGGCGGTATTATCATCGACGGCACTTTTTACCGCTGACAGATCTGCCGCACCATCGTGTAGATCCGTCTGCCGGAGATTAATATTCTGACTCCGGCAGTAGGTCTCGATAATATTAAGGTAATCGGGATGAAGGGCACCGGCAATGACAACTTCGGTACGTTTTGTGTGAGCAACTGCAAGTAATACCGCTTCTGCGAGTGCACTGCCACCGTCATACATCGATGCATTTGAAACATCCATACCGGTTAACTGACAGATCATTGTCTGATATTCATATATCGCCTGTAGCGTACCCTGGCTAACCTCGGCCTGATACGGTGTATATGCCGTGTAAAACTCCGAGCGGCCCGTTATCGCACTGATTGCAGATGGAACCGAGTGATCATAGCTTCCCGCACCGAGATAATTCGAGATACCCGCATGCAGATTTTCTTCGGCGATTCTGTAAACCTCACGCAGCGTTTCACATTCGGATAGCTTCGGGGGTATGTTCAGATTTTTTTTCAGTCGTATATCCGCTGGAATGTTCGCGATCAGATCTTCAAATGTTTTCACACCGATCGCATCGAGCATTTCCTGCCGCTCGTCGTCGGTTGCCGGATAATATGTCATAATAAAACTCCTCTTTCCTAATCCCTGGTATAATTTCTACGCTTCAGCAACGTGTTCCTTGTATGCACTGCTATCCATGAGAGTATCTATTTCGGATGGATCACCGATTTTTATCTTTAGCATCCATCCTTTCTCATATGGGTCCTGGTTGACCAATTCGGGGTTATCTTTCAGTTCGGTATTAACCTCCAGCAGCTCACCACTAACAGGTGCATACAAATCTGCAACGGTTTTCACGGCCTCGATGGTTCCGATTGAATCGTTTTGTGAGAATGATGTACCTACTTCGGGGAATTCAATATACACGATATCACCCAATTCTGATTGTGCATAATCCGTAACTCCCACTACGGCTGTATCATTTTCGATCCGCAGCCATTCATGTTCTTTTGTATATTTTAAATTATCCGGGAAATTCATTATTTTTATCTCCTTTTTATCTTTGTATATAGATTGTGGGTTAATCCTTAAAAGTGAATGTTTCTAAGAAACGAGTATCGACATCACCCTCTCTGAACCGTTCGTTGTTCATGACCTTTGCATGGAACGGTATCGTTGTCTGGATCCCTTCTACTATAAACTCATCCAGTGCTATAGACATTCTTTTTATGGCAGCTTCGCGCGTCGGGGCATGAACAATCAGTTTTGCAATTAACGAATCATAAAACGGCGGTATGGTATAGCCCGCATAAGCGTGTGTGTCGACACGCACACCGAGTCCGCCGGGTACATGCAAACTTGTAATTCTTCCCGGAGAAGGTCGGAAGTCTTTATTGGGATCTTCGGCATTGATCCGGCATTCGATTGCGTGGCCGATCGGTTTAATTTTTCGTCGCGTTAATCTTTTACCGTTCATAATTTCAATCTGCTCACGGATCAGATCAAAGCCGGTCACTTCTTCAGTGACCGGGTGCTCGACCTGAATCCGGGTGTTCATTTCCATGAAATAGAAATTCCGATCTCTGTCCACAAGGAATTCTATTGTCCCAGCACCGCGATATGATACGCTCTTGGCACCGCGAATTGCGGCATCACCCATTTTCTCTCTCAGTTCATCATCAACAATCGGTGAGGGCGATTCTTCAATTAATTTCTGGTGGCGTCTTTGAATAGAACAATCGCGTTCTCCGAGATGAATGACGTTTCCGTACATATCGCCGAGGACTTGAATTTCGACATGTCTTGGTTCCTCAATGTACTTTTCGACATACACGCCCGAATTTCCAAATGCCGACTCCGCCTCAGCGCGTGCAGTTTGAAATAATTTCTCAAATTCCTCCTGTTTCCTCACTATCCGCATACCACGGCCGCCACCTCCGGCAGATGCTTTAATTATAACGGGATATCCTATCGATTCCGCAAGATCGCGTGCGTTTATTACGTTATCGATCTCACCGCCGCTTCCCGGGACAACAGGGACCTCGGATTTCCGCATCGTATCTTTGGCGAGCGCTTTATCACCCATCGCGCTTATCATTAGAGCCGTCGGGCCTATGAAGGTAATACCCGATGTCTCACAAATTTCAGCAAAGCTTGCATTTTCCGCGAGGAATCCATAACCGGGGTGAATCGCATCGGCATTCGTTACTTCAGCTGCTGCAATGATCCGGGGGATATTAAGGTAACTTTCTTTTGGTGAAGGTGGACCGATACAAACAGCTTCATCGGCAAATCGAACATGCAATGATTCACGATCGGCTTCGGAATAGACTGCGACTGTTTTTATATCCATTTCCCGGCATGCACGTATCACTCGAAGGGCAATCTCTCCGCGATTGGCAATTAAAATCTTATTCAGCAATGATTGTTCCTACTTAATCGGCTCTATGAAGAATAATGTTTGATTGTACTCGATGGGCTGTCCGTTCTCAACCATAATCTTGACTATCCGGCCTTTCACATCACACTCTATCTCATTCATTAATTTCATGGCTTCAACGATACAAAGTACGGTACCCGGTTCTACCTCCTGTCCTACCTCCACGTAAGGATCAGCATCCGGTGCGGGTGCACGATAGAAAGTCCCGACAATCGGAGATTTTACCTCCAGATACTGTACAGTCGGTTCAGCCTTTTTCTCCTCTGTTTTCGTCGTTTCGACACCAATGGTCTCGGGTTGTGGAGGAGATACCTGTTGCGGTAGCGGAGCCGGCATCTGGTAGAACGGCATAACGTGCCCCATGGGTTCACCGGCTTTGCTATTGACAGACTTCGCCAAACGAAGCTTTATTCCCTCTTCCTCAATCTCCATCTCGGTCATATTACTTTGATCCATTATCTTGATCAGTTTTCGAAGATATGCTAAATCCATTGCCCGCCTGTATTAATAAGTTTACTGTTTTGCTCGTTCGATATATGCACCGGTTCTGGTATCGACCCTGACAATATCGTTTTCATTGATAAATAAGGGGACCTGCAAAACGGCTCCTGTCTCAAGTGTTGCAGGTTTTGAACCGCCCGTAGCGGTATCTCCTTTAATCCCGGGCACTGTTTCAACAACTCTGAGGGTAACGTTCATCGGCATCTGGCATCCCACTATTTGATTTTGAAAAGTCTCAACGTCAACAGTGTCACCCTCTTTAAGATATTTCTCTTGTCCGGACATCATGACCTGGTCAAGGTGGAACTGGTCGTGAGTTTCATTATCCATAAAGTAAAATGAATCATTATCCCGGTACAGAAATTGCGCAGGACGTCGCTCCACACGTGCAACCTCTATCTTATCATTGGAGCTGAATTTGTGTTCTAACAATCGACCGGTTTTCATATTACGCATTTTTGCCTGCACAAATCCTCTTTTATTTCCCGGGGTCCGGTGTTGATAATCCTCTACGGTATATAGATCACCGTCAAATACTATTATCATTCCAATACGAAAATCAAGAGCTGTCGCCATACTACCTTTAAGTTTGTAAGATATATTAATTTATTTTATATTACTCATGAATCATTAATATACTGCCATATACTTTTAAAGTCAACTTTACAAAACCCTATGAGTTCTTCAGTTTCTCCTTCTAGAAGGCCGTTATGGACAATATTTTCAGTAATGCTTCTCTCCGGTATCATCGGGTGTAGCGGTTCGACCGGCAATAAAATAAGTCACGAAACGATGGTAAAAATATATGCCGATGTTCTGATCATCAGCAGTGAATATGAAGAAGGAAAAGAACCAGACCGGTATTTCGAACAGCTCGATTCAGTACTCACCATGTACGGTACAAACCGCGAAACGTTCGAATCCACGCTTAGATATTATCAGGATGATCCCTTTCGCTGGAAAGAGCTCATCGATCTGGTAATCCGTGATCTTGAAGACCGTCGCGATCAGGCAACAGATTCTTCCGATAAGCGATCCTCGTCCTGATTACCCATCCCCGCTGAAGGAAAGTAGTAAGGCCTGATTTCCTTGCCGAGATATCCCAATACCGCAGCTATTACGCCGAAATCATCCAGATAGCCGATCAGTGGCATCATATCGGGAATGGCATCAAACGGCATGATAAAATATGCAAGTGCCGCAACGACAACCGATTTCCGGTACCACGGTATTTTCGCATCCTTCATATACCTGAACAATGCCAGCACATGCTTCGTTAGTCTTATACCGATTCGCACCGACCGTAATTTCTCAGCGATGTTCTCCCGGACGTATTTTTCTTTATTTGCATATTCCTTTTCTGCCCCGGGAATATCTAATTCATCAAGAATACCCGGACGATCACCGTTGTATGGTTTCTGCATAATTGGCTTCCTCCATATTTTATCCGCATTCATGGTACATGTGTATAATTAAGGAATAATGTTATTCTCCGGCGTGGATGCTTTCACGACTTCGCCGATCACATAAGCTTGTTCTCCCCGTTTCAATAATACATCAATTGCCGAATCTACATTCTCTTTACTCACGACAGAAACAAGCCCGATACCCAGATTGAATACACGTTGCATTTCGGAAGTCTCGACGTTCCCGGTCGATTGGATCAGCCTGAATACAGCGGGTATCTCCCACGCATCCCAATCAATGACAACTGATACATTTTTCGGTAATATCCGTTTCGTATTACCAACGATACCACCACCGG
>SLQE01000086.1 GCA_007131635.1 Bacteroidota bacterium
ACTTTCTCATCACCGTTCACTCTATTCGAATATGTAAAAAGGAGTTCCCCATGATAACCAAGCAGGAAGCTTTAGAATACCATAGTCAGGGACGCCGCGGTAAAATCGAGGTTATTCCCACGAAATCCTGTTCAACACAACGAGATTTATCTCTGGCATACACTCCCGGCGTTGCAGAACCCTGTCGTGAGATACATAAAGATCCGGATCTCGCCTATACGTACACTGCAAAAGGAAATCTTGTAGCGGTTGTATCGGACGGGACAGCCGTACTCGGTCTCGGCGATATCGGTGCCGTTGCCGGGAAACCGGTCATGGAAGGTAAAGGTGTACTCTTTAAACGTTTTGCCGATATAGATGTGTTCGATATTGAACTCGGTACAAATGATCAGGAAGAAATCGTCAGAACCGTCAAAATACTCGAACCTACGTTTGGCGGCATTAACCTTGAAGATATTAAAGCTCCGGAATGCTTTTATATCGAGGAAAAACTCAAGGAAATAATGAGTATTCCGGTCTTTCATGACGATCAGCATGGTACTGCCATTATATCGGGTGCGGCGCTGCTGAATGCGCTTGAGTTGACGGGAAAGAACATTGATAAGATAAAAATTGTCTTTAACGGTGCCGGTGCATCGGGTATCGCTTGCGCAAAATTCTATGTTAGTCTCGGAGCGAAATTAGAGAACATTATACTATGCGATAGTAAAGGAGTCGTCTATAAGGGCAGAAAAGAGGGTATGAATCCGTACAAGGAACATTTTGCCGTTGATACCAAGTTGCGAACACTTGAAGAAGCAATAAAGGGATGCGATGTTTTCGTCGGTCTCTCAAAAGGAGATTGCGTCACGAAAGAAATGGTAAAATCCATGGCCGATAAACCGATTGTATTTGCCATGGCGAATCCGGATCCGGAGATTAAATACGAAGATGCCGTGGATGCCCGTCCGGATATAATCATGGCAACGGGTCGGTCCGATTATCCGAACCAGGTAAACAATGTGCTCGGATTTCCTTTTATTTTCCGCGGTGCACTTGACGTGCGGGCCACTGCAATTAACGAGGAAATGAAACTTGCCGCGGCATACGCACTTGCGAAACTGGCAAAAGAAGATGTTCCGGATGCAGTGAGCAAGGCATATGGCGTGGAGCATTTCCGTTTCGGTCCCGAGTATATAATTCCGAAACCGCTCGATTACCGTGTACTGCTCTACGTCGCACCGGCGGTTGCCAAAGCCGCAATCGAAAGCGGCGTTGCCCGCATAAAGCTTGATATGAATACCTATCGGGATAAACTCGAACAAAGTCTCGGTAAATCGCGTGAAGTTATGCGAATGATGATCAACAAAGCGCGAGGCAATCCGAAACGGATCGTTTTTCCGGAAGGTATTAGTCATAAAATACTCCGCGCAAGCCACATCATCAAGGATGAGGGTATCGGTCAACCGATCCTGCTCGGTAAGGAAGACCTCGTACAGGAATCCGCGAATACACTCGGTGTCGATTTAACAAACACCGAAATTATTCATCCGACGACTTCTTCAAAGTTTGATCAGTATGTCGATGAACTGTATAGATTACGACAGAGAAAAGGAGTAACGAGAGAAGAGGCCCGGCAGCTGATGCGGACCCCGACTGTGTACGGTGCAATGATGGTACATATGGGCGATGCAGATGCTATGGTCTCCGGTGTTACTATGCACTATCCGGAAACTATCCGTCCGGCACTACAAATTGTCGGTATACGGGAGAACGTTTCCAAAGTCGCCGGTTTATATATTATGGTTGTCAAGAACGAGATATATTTCTTTGCCGATGCAACCGTAAATATTGAGCCGACCGATGAAGAGCTCGCAGAGATAGCTATTATGTCCGCAGAAATGGCAAGACGATTTGATATCGAACCCCGCGTGGCAATGCTCTCGTTCTCGAACTTCGGCAGTGCACGACATCATCTCGTCGATAAAGTTCAGCGCGCAACAAAGATAGTAAAACAACGCGCACCGGGATTGATTGTTGACGGAGAGATGCAGGCGGATACGGCTGTCGTACCGGAGATTTTAAATGAGATTTATCCGTTTAATAAACTAAACGGAAAAGCAAATGTGCTCGTATTCCCGGACCTTGAGGCAGGAAACGTGGCGTACAAATTACTGCAGCGGCTGGGCGGAGCCGAAGCGATCGGACCGATACTGATGGGTATGAAAAAACCCGTTCACGTATTGCAGCATGGTATGGATGTGAGCGAGGTCGTGAATATGTCGGCGATCGCGGTCGTGGATGCACAGGAACTGGAAAGTAAATAAATTCCGGGTTTATAAAAATCATTTGATCTGTTTGTTATATTTTTACATACTTGCCCGTCGCGTACAGGATGATGAACCCCGATGAAGCGGTTAAGTTCTATTCTTCATGTGCGTGACGGGCGAGTTTTTTTTGAAAGGTTCAAAGAATGCATACACAACACTTCTCACACGGAACTCCCGGTCATTCGGTTTTTGAAATCTCCCCCATAGGATTAGGAACTTGGGCATGGGGTGATAAAATGGTTTGGTCGTATGGTACCGGATACGCGGATGATGATATCCGGGATGCGTACCTGATAAGTGTTCATGCCGGAGTGACCTTTATTGACACCGCAGAAGTATATGGATGGGGTGCATCGGAGAGGTTCATAGGAAAATTTATCAAAGAAACCGGAAATGAATGCATTATTGCAACGAAATTTATGCCGTTCCCCTGGCGTATAACAAAGAAATCCCTTCGCCGCGCGCTTAAACGAAGTCTAAAAAGATTACAGACTTCACACGTCGACCTTTATCAGATACACTGGCCGTTTCCTCCGGTTCCTGCGCGTGTCTGGATGGATGCAATGGCGGATGTGGTGGAGGACGGACTGGTTAAGGCGGTGGGTGTATCGAATTACAGTAAAGAGCAAATGCTTCGTGCATATGATCAGCTTGCAAAAAGAAATATCCCGCTTGCGTCGAACCAGGTGGAGTATAGTTTGATGATGCGCGAACCGGAAAAAACGAGGTTACTCGATACCTGTCATAGACTGGGTATTACACCCATCGCGTATAGTCCGCTTGCTATGGGGATGCTGACGGGTAAGTATTCGGTTTCAAACCGACCGTCGGGTTTGCGGAACCGGCGCTACGGGAAGAACAAACTCAAAAAGATAGAAAAACTTGTCGGTTTGCTGCGGGAGATCGGAAATAAACATGGCGGCAAGTCACCCGCGCAGGTTGCTTTGAATTGGACAATGTGTAAAGGGACCGTGCCCATTCCCGGCGCAAAAAATGCAAAACAGGCCGAACAAAACGCAGGTGCCCTGGGATGGAAGTTGACGGAAGATGAGATAGAAATTCTTGATCAAACGAGCGGATGGTAAGTATTGACCGATCCCGCCCATTTTCGATG